>JAJRTP010000003.1 GCA_024278255.1 Chloroflexota bacterium
CTCCAGCTTTTGTACTTCGTGGGCGCGATGACTAGACGCTCCATCCCAAATAATGACGTCAATCCCCGCATTCTGCCAAGCTGTGACCACCTTGATAACCGTTTCTTTTTTCATGTTTTCTGCCCATTCCCAGTGGAGTGTGCCGTTAAGGCCATCGACTGCCAAATGCAGGTAGAGATATTTGTAACTAATTTGAATTTTCTGAATGACTTTTGTGCCAATTGAACACCATACTTTTCGCACCTGACTGATTAAGCCCAAACGCATTTCATCTCCCCAACACACTTTTGCATCAGGGAGCACGTTTTCTTCAGCTAATCGGTCAGCAAGCCCCCTTTTTTCCAAGCATCTTGCGCTTGGGCATCACTTTTTATATGTTGTTTACGCGGCACTTTCTTTTTTAATCGCATTCTTTTGAAAACACCGCGCATCCCGCCATAACTATATTCAACTTTATATTTATCTCTCACCCATTCGATTCCTTCCCAAATTGTTTTTATCTTACCGGCATTTGCTTCTGCTTTGAGCATTTCTTGTTGCTCTTTTGTCAAAAAGCCTGTCTGTTTTCCTTGGTCTCCTCCGTATTGGCGGTTGAGAACATTTGAAACGCCCCCCTCTCGATACCATTTTAGGTAGCGTTGTCCTGTACGCTCGTTTATTGCTGCCACCCGACAACTCTCTCTGAGGCTATTTCCTGTTTTAACCAGCCATAGAAGCTGCAATTTTTGCCGTTTCTTGACATCTCTCTCTGCTGCAAACAATTTGTATAGGTCTTCTTCTGTTTCTTGCCATTCTATTTTGATTGGACGGCCTTTTGTCATTTCCTTCCCTACCTTTGTTATTTGTTTCTGTCTATTATACGTCACTTGCTTGCACGATTGGTATGAGCAGCGCCCGGTTAATTTCCTCCCGGTACGGGCTGCCGGCCGGTAAGGCAATTCCGTAATCTTCCGGGCGTAAAAGAGGCCCTACTATCTCTAAGGCCGGATTGCCGCTGGTCGCTGCATAATAATAGAGTACCGGGGCATCATAGACAATGGCGTCAATCTCGCCATTTTCCAGTAGAGCATACGCCTCTTCAATCCCGGCCACACCGTGATAAGGTATCTGATTTTCTCGCAGATAAGCCGCCCCCGTCGTGCCTGAAACGGTGACTACCCGCTTCCCCCGCAAATCTCCCACCCCATTGATGGCGCTTTGCAATTGGTTCGCCGTTAATTCGGCCGTAATCGTCGCCGTAAAGTTGGCGACCAGAAAAAGACCGGCAAACATCCAGAATATCGCCATAATCCGGCCGATCACATCCTTCACCGTCCGGTCACCATACCCCACCGTCGTCACCGTAACGGCCGCCCACCAAATCCCCTCCCATACACCGGCCCAATACGCCAGGGGGAAGTCAGGATTGTTCTTACGTTCCAGCAGCCAGATCAAATTCCCCACAAAAAATATGATCACGAAAAAGGCGCCGGCGGCCCCTATAAAAACAGGAGAAAAAAATAATTCTGCCAGATGAAGCAGCCGGCTCCGCGATTGACCCAATGTCATTATCTGCAAGCCAGACTTGAAATACGGGTAAGAAAAATCCAGCAGCGCTTCCCGTTCCGGCGTCATACTGATAGCCGCAATAGCCGCATCTGCCTCCCCATCCGCCACTGCCCGCAATTGCTCAGACACACTATCCACCACCACAAATTCATATGGCAGATTCGCGGTCGCCGCTATTTCTTTCCACAAATCAATACTGAACCCTGCCAGCCGCCCTTCCTCCTGAATGACAAAAGGAGAAATTTCTTTGGTAACAATCTTGAGCGGTTGGCTGGGTGGTTCCTCTTCCTGAAATGCCTTGGCCCTATTCCCGGAAAAGGCCAATCCAGAAACGGCCGTTATGACCACAAAAAAGAACCACAACCCCACTATTACTTTCCGGCTTTTAGGCATAATATTATTGACACACCCCCATAAACAAACAGAGCCATCAACCTGGGGGATTGATGGCTCTGTTGACTTTCTGCTAATTAAGCCTTGCGTTTCTGATTGTAATCTGCCAGCGCTTTCCAGTCACCCTGGGCAGCGTAGGAAGCTTGTTTGGGCCAGCTAGACATACTTCCCGGCGTCAACATACCGGCCGCACTGAGAATCTGGGCCAATTCGCTCTCATTGGATTTGGCCAATTGAGCGTAGGTGGTAATGCCGGCGCCAGCTAAAACAGAAGCAGTACGCGGGCCAATGCCGTCAAGTTTGGTCAGATCATCCGGTTCAACCGCTTTGGCTGCCGGTTTGCTGTCACCAGACGTATCAGGTTTGGCCTTGCGATCCTGGTTGTATTTTGCCAGTCCTTTCCAATCGCCCTGAGCAGCAAAGGAGGCTTGCATAGGCCAGGTATGGATGTTGGCGGGGACGTGAGGGACTGCTTTGCGCAGATCAGGCTCACTGGTGCTGGCCAGTTGCTCATACGTCATAATACCAGCCGCATTTAAGGCTTTGGCTGACTTGAGGCCAATCCCTTCAATCTGGCTAAAATCATCCGGCGTCACTTCTTCTTTCTTCTCTTCCGGTGCGGCCTTTTCTGCCTCGTCTTGACTATGCTGGTTATAGGCATTCAAACCCGGCCAGTCACCCTTGGCGGCAAAGGAAGCCTGCATAGGCCAGGTGCTGACAGTCTTGGGTACGGCAACACCACCGGCGTGTAAAGTGTCCCGCAGCGTCGGTTCGCTGGTATCAGCCAGTTTGGCAAAGCTGTCAATACCGGCAGCCACCAGGACACCGGCCGTTTTGGGGCCAATACCGGACAGTTTGGTCAGGTCGTCCGCTTCCGCAGCTTCTTCCGGCGCGGCTTCCTCTTCCGGCGTGGTATCTACTTCATAATCAGAAGCTACTTCGTCCCCGCCCACGGCCTCAGCCGCATCCTGAGCATCTTCCATCAGAGCCAGGGGAACAGAGCTGTATAACAATGCAGCATTATGATCTTTGACAACTTGTTCGACGCCAGCCAATGAGTGTTCCCAATTGCCGGTGTACAGTACGAACAGGGCAGCCTGCCCTTTGTCAATTTCATGCCCCACTTTACGCATGAATTTGTCATCAATGCCTTTGTCGCGGGCGCGGGCATAAATACCGGCCAACACGCCGCCGGCCGCACCGCCAATGGCCGCACCCACCGGCCCGGCAATGGCTGCCCCGGCCAGGATGCCGATAGCGCCGCCGCCAACGCCGCCTTTCAGGCCGCCGATGTCTTTGGTCTGCTTGATCTTGACCCGGCCGCGTTTGGTTCTTACGGCCGTAGCCGCATCCACAATCTTGACATAATCATCTTTCTTATCCAACTCAACCATCTTCTTCAACAAATCATGGGCTGTTTTGTAATCCGCTACGGTAAGCGCAACCAATGTACTATCTTCTTTTTTACTCATTTTTTCCTCCATTGTATTCAGACATGGCTCTGCACCACACCCTCAACTAAACAAAACAATATCAAACAATTTTTGCTGTGTCGTCTGCTGCTGCCTCGTCGTCTGCTGCCGCCTCGTCCTCTGCACCGCCCATGGCTTTGGCTGCATCGCTCAGAGCATCTTTATCTACCTCATATGTCTGCACCGTGCCGCCAAACTTGGACAGCGCCTCCGACGCAGGCTCAACTTCGTCCTGGTCACAGGTAACAATCACGGCTACCTGACCTTGATCCAGAGCCTCACCAATCTTGTTGATCTCATCTTTTGTCAGGTTGGTTGATTTTTTGAAGAAAGCACCGAGGACACCCCCCGTCAGACCAGCTACCACTGCGCCGCCAATCACAGTAACGCCACCAGACAAGACACCGGCGATAATACCGAGGACAACACCGACTTTAGCCCATTTACCACTTTTGTGCCCCACCTTTGTTTTGATCTTACCATCTTTCTTAAAGATGGTACCGACCGTACCCAATTTGACGTCTTTATTAGCATCATCCCATCTTTTCAGGGAATCGACAGCTCCATCAGCATCAATCTCACTATTATAAAAAGCTATGACTACATGTTGGTTCTTCTTTGACACGGTTACTCTCCTTTTTTGGGTATGTTTTCATTTCATATCGAGAAACAAGGTTATATTCTCGTGGACAAAATTATTAAAATCGGCAGCCAACAATAGTGACAAAAACATCACGGTTGCCATGCCTTACCTATATTCCATCGTTCTGCATAATTTAAGAATGATTGGCGGGCCCCATCTTCAGACACACTACTCTTGTAACATCGCAACAATTCGCCCACATCACATTACTTCCCACAAGCAGTGTACATTATATAGGAAGGGGTCATTAACGCAAAAATACATGGAAGAGAACATGCTTCACGCTTTCACCAATTTTCGTTTGGGCAGCCATAAACTTGCCACCAATCCGGCCAACCCGGCAAAAACCAGCAAAGCCACCCCGGCCTGGAATGCCTCTGTCCGTGATTGAGCGTATAAGATCTCAACCTCGGCAATCATGTCCGGGTCTGCACCGGTCGTCTCCAGCCCGCTCGTCAGCCGGTCGTTAGACATCAACTGCACGCCTTCGGCTACGGCCGTTGTCAACCCCGGTTTTAGTTCTGCCGGCAGCACGGTACTGTCGTTAATCTGCTCCGTCATCACCGCCGCCAGAGAAGCCAGCATCACCGTGCCCACCAAAGCCACGCCAATTGCATTGCCCAGTTGTTCAAATGTACTGGTCAAACCGGCCGTTTCCGCCGTATCCTTTTCCGCCACCGAAGAAAGAATCAAATTCAGAATTTGCGACACAATCAGCCCCACACCAGCCCCAAACAAAGCGCCCAAAACCAGATCGCTGAACCCCGCCCCCGGCTGAATGCTGATGCCCAACGCCCCCAATCCGGCAACCGCCATGATAAAACCAACCTGAATAACACGGTTGGCAAAAAAGCGGGCGGAAAGACGCGCCCCCAAAAGAGCAAAAACCAATAGGCTCAAAGAGAAGGGCATCAGGGCCACACCAGTCTGCATCGCCGTAAAATCAAAAGAGAGTTGCAGCAGCAAAGGCAGGATGTACAAAAAGGCGGCCGTAATACCCATCTGCAGAAAGCGCACCACAAAACCGGCTTTCAACCCGGGCACTTGTAGTATAGAAGGCTTGAACAAACCGGCACGGCCGTCTGCCTCCAACCGCTCCTCCCAATAAAACAACAACCAAATCAACAGCAGCCCCAGCCCCACCAAAACCGGCGAAATAGACAGGCCAAAGGGCGCAATAGACAACGGGCCAATCACCAAAGGCTCTTTCGCCAGAAAAATTCCGTACTTTTGTGTCAGCAGAATGCCCAGCACAATGCTCGACCAACCAAAAATAGACAACCCGGCCCCCACAAAATCAAATTTCGGGCGTTCCTCCGGCAGGCGATCTTTGGTCAGATAGCGGGTGAGTACCAGCACAATCAGTACAATCACCAGTTCCGTGCGGAAAGCCCAGCGCCAGCTAAAAAACGTGGTGAAAAAGCCGCCCACAATCGGCCCCACGGCCGCCCCCACCGCACCCACCGCACCAATCATGCCATACGCCGACGCCAGGTCCGCCCCCTCATATTCTCCGCGCAGCAGCACCTGGATATTGGGAATCATCAATGCCCCGCCAATCCCTTCCATAATAGACCAGCCAATGATCAACATCGTCAAACTGGTGCTGAACGAGGCCACCGTCGTGCCCAGCCCATAAATAATCAAACCAATGATAAAAATACGCTTCTTGCCAATAATGTCTGACAGCTTGCCCCCAATCAATATAAAAGCAGCCATCACCAGGGCATAAATGGAGATAGCCGCCTGTATCCCGGATACCGTTGTGTGCAAATCTTCGACCAGCGCCGAGATAGACACGTTCATAATCGTCGTATCAATGACGATGATAAACATGGCCAAAGCCAGGGTAATAAGTGCGCCCCATTTTTTCATTCCGTTTTCTCCTCGAAAATGTTGGGCGATTTGGCAAATCGCCCAACGGCCGTGTGCTATTTTCATTCCTGGTGATCACGCAGCCGGTGAACTCTCCTCGCAAGTGCCGATGATTATAGAACGAATGTTACATTTTGCGAGAACGGCCCACGGCCGTCATAATAATCCGGTAAGAAATGAACAAATATTACAGTATGGCTGGGTAACGGCCGTCACAATACACCCAAAAAGGAAACCTTGCCCCATGAAACACAAACACCTCCCCCTCATCGCCAGCCTCGCCACCCTGCTCCTCCTCACCCTGGGCGCCCTCAACCTGCTGCGCCCCACGCCGCCCAGCCGGGCACAAGCCTCCGTCTGCACCCGCCCCTTCGTTCCCGTGGCCACGCCGCTCAACGACCTGGGGGCCAACGAATACCGGCGCGGCGGCACAGACCCCACCGGCTTCACCGGCGGCTTGTACCCCAACGGCCGTAATGCCCGCCCATCCCCCCACGAAGCCGCCGGCGTCGCCCTGGCCCAACAAATTGTGCCCCTGGATACGGCCGGCAATCCCGACCCCAACGGCAAAATTGTCATGATTTCCGTCGGCATGTCCAACGCCTTCATGGAATTTCGCAGCTTCAAAAATATGGCCGAAGCCGACCCCGATACCAACCCCAACCTCATCCTGATCAACGGCGCCCAGCCCGGCCAGGTAGCCCAATTCTGGACAGACCCCAACGCCCCCACCTGGATCACCGTCACCCAACGCCTGACGGACGTCGGCCTCACCCCGCAGCAAGTGCAGATCGCCTGGGTCAAACAAGCCCGCACCGGAGACGGCAGCTTCCCCGCCAAAGTGGAGCAGCTTCAGGCCGATCTGGAAGCCATCGTGCAAAACTTGCTTATCAAC
>JAJRTP010000023.1 GCA_024278255.1 Chloroflexota bacterium
AGATGTGTTTCGTAACAAAAAAGATGGATTTGATGATTTGGTTATGGAAATAGCTTGTGGCTTACATAACCTTCGAACTGCCAATCGTTCACCTTTTGAAACGATTTCCCTTGTCGATTTTTATTTCCGATAAGGTCTAATGTAGAAAAAACTGATGCCCTTGATTAAGCCAGATATGCTTCTGGTAGTAAGCAAAAAGTTGCCTCCTGTCCCAGTGCAATCTTCCCTACTTGCTGTGGCTGGTCTCTAAACCGTGCCTTGTTGCTCTGAGCAGGTAGGCAAAGTTTTGGTAAAAGCCGCCCAACACTGCTTCCACGCGGACTGACAAGAGCAGTCTTTCTTGGAACTATTTGATGAGTGGCTGAGTTGTTGGCTCACTCCTCGCAAGTGTTTGGTTGTGCTATGAAGAAAGGAGTTGATATGGCAGGAAAAATTACTTTGCCTCATAAATGTCCAAAGTGTGGTGTTGTTGCTGAAACAGAAGCTGAATTAAAAAAGCTATTTGGTTACAGAACAATAGATGGTGGGGTTACAAACCAAAGCTACTGTAAAAAGTGTAGATCTTATACCAATCGTTAGATTCGAATAGCGGGAATTCAAGAGTTTATCTGCAGATTGCACCGATTCACATAGATTTTTCTCTTTAATTTGCGTCATTTGCGAAATCTGCGGATATATTTCCCATCGCTTGGTTACATGGCTGACTTGACTAAAAAAACTGAAAAAGACGCGAAGGTCGCAAGGATTTACCAGAGAAAAAATCCTGCAAACCCGCGCAATCTGCGACTTTTTCAGTAGCCCCATACGTGAGTGCGTTGTGTGGTAACTTACTCTTGCCCTTGCTTCTCTGCTCACCTGCGGGATTAAAGGGGAACGGCGTCGAGGATGCGGTTGACTTTGAAGGTGCGCTGGTCGTGGGCCGTGTGGCAGTGGGCGATCAGGTAGTCGCTGCCTTTGTGTTGGGTGGGGTAGAGGGGGGTGATGATGCGGCGGGATTCGCCTTTTTTGCCCAGGTAGAGAATGCGCAGGTTACGGCCGTCTCTGACAGCATCCCGAATCACATCCGGCAAAAACACCTGGGGCGGCGGCGGTGCGTAAATGATGCCGCCCTGCGTGTGCAGTAAATCTCCGACCGTAGACAAACCCCGCTTGTCCAAATCATGCACCATCCGCTTCAGAATTTCGGCCGTGGTGTACACATCATTCAGGGCGCGGTGGGAACGGCCCATGCGCACGCCAAGCTGCCGGGCAATGTGCCCCAGATTGTTCCGGCCAAAGTAGAACTGCCGCCGGGCCATCTGCAAAGTACACAGCCAGGGATTGTTGAAGGCGGGGAAATCTTCCTGCCGGGCGAAGCTGTGGATGAAATACTCCATGCCTATAAAACCGGCGTCAAAAGACGCATTATGCGCCACAACCAGCGCGCCATCCAGCATGGTTAGCAGCTCATCGGCAATATCCGCAAAGGCCGGCTGCCCGACGAGATCGGCGTCCGAAATGCCGTTGACGCGGCTGGCCCCCGCGTCCATCTTGCGCCCCGGCTGGACGAGGGTGTTCATCCGGCCCACTTCCTGCCAGTTTTCCAGGCGGATAGCCCCGATCTCCACCACGCGATGCCCCATCTGCGGCATCAGCCCGGTAGTCTCGGTATCTAAAATAACGATGGGGATGTCGGACGGCCGTTGCTCACTCAAATCAACCATATAACTACCAATTCACTGAAAACTGATTACTGAAAACTGATTACCGATTACTCAGGTAATTTTAACACAACTCGTTTGCCCCGCCCCCCGCCTCGTGCTATAATTTAACCCTAGTTGAGTTTCTGTTTAGCGAAAGTGGGCAGCCCCCACTTTTTTTGTTCCCTAAATTGGAAAATAGGTAAGGTTAGACTGGATGAAAAGCGAATTTATATTAGCCTTTAACGAAATTTGTGAATCACGCGGATTGCATAAAGAAGAGGTCTTCGAGGCATTGGAAAATGCTTTGGTATCGGCCTATCGCCGGGATAATAATGTAAGCAGTATGCAAAATATCACGGTGGAAATTGACCATCGTACCGGCGAGCCGACTATCTACGCGGAAAAAGAAGTCGTAGAAGACGATGTGATAGACGGCCGTACCGAAGTGCGGTTAGAAGTTGCCCAGAAGGAACATCCCGATGCTCAGCCAGGCGATCTGGTTATGGTAGACAGCACCACTGTCGGATTCGGCCGTATTGCGGCGCAAACGGCCAAGCAAGTGCTGTTACAGCGCGTCCGGGAAGCGGAACGGGAGCAGTTGTATGAAGAGTTTTCTGACCGGGAAGGCGAACTGGTGAATGGCACGGTGCAAAGTGTCAGCGGTCAGAATTTAACGATTGGTCTGGGACGCACCGAAGCATTGCTGCCCAAAAGCCAGCAAGTGCAGGGCGAACGGTACCGCACCCACGACAAGATTCGCGTGTATGTTCTGGAAGTGCGCCGCACCAATCGCGGCCCGCAGATTTTTGTCAGCCGGAACCATCGCAATTTGCTGCGCCGCCTGCTGGAACTGGAAGTGCCGGAAATTTACAACGGGCAGGTTGACATCAAAAGTATTGCCCGTGAGGCCGGCCAGCGTTCCAAAGTGGCCGTGCAGGCGTTGCAGCCGGGCGTAGACCCGGTGGGCGCTTGTGTGGGGATGCGCGGTGTGCGTATTCAGAGCATTGTGCGGGAACTGAATGACGAAAAAATTGACGTCATTGAGTGGGATGCCGACCACAAGGTGTTTATTGCCAAAGCGTTAAGCCCGGCCCGGGTTTCTCACGTGTTCCTGGATGATAATCCCGATGAAGGGAAAACGGCCGTGGTCATTGTACCGGACGATCAGCTTTCTCTGGCCATTGGCCGGGAAGGGCAAAATGCCCGGCTGGCCGCCAAACTAACCGGCTGGCGCATTGACATTAAGAGCCTGACAGAAGCAGCCCGTGATTCCCTGAACAATCTGGACCATCCGGCAGCAGACCCGGCCGTCGTGAAGAATGAAGAATTTCTGGAAAAGGTGCGTTTCATCTTGGAAAAGAAAGAAGCGAACCGGCCGATTACTTCGGAAGATTACTATATTTTGGACCGGTTGATCAGCGGTGTGGAAGGACGCATTATTGCCGAAAGTATGGCCGCGCGGGAAGGTTTGCGTATCCGCCGGGCCGAGGCGCGTAAGGCAGTGCCTAATGTGGCCTGGTCGCTGGATTTGGAAGAACTGGATTTGCCGGGCCGTATCCACAATTTGCTGCTGGATAACCGGGTGGAAACTGTTGGCGCTGTTTTGATGGTGCTGAATATGGGCGACGATGTTTTCCTGGGTTTCAAGGGGCTGGGTGAAAAGGCACTGGAAACGGTCAAGGAAGCGGTTGCTAATCTGGAGATTTTGCATGAAGAAACGGCCGTAGAGGCTGAAGAAGCCATAGCAGAATTGGCTGAAGGAGCCGTCGAAGCAGAAATGGAAGCCGAGGCAGAGGCTGAAGAATTGGCAGTTGAAGCGGAGGCTGTCGAAGAGACGGCCGTTGCCGAGACTGAAGCTGAGATTGAAGCAGAAGCTGTCGCAGAAGAAGCTGAAGCTGAACCGGTGGATATTATTGATGACCTGTCCAAACCATTGGTAAGTAAGGAACCGAAAAAAGAGACCAAAAAGAAAAAGGCTAAAGTGGTCGTTGTTGAAGAACCCGTTCCTGAACCTGTGGTACCGGAAACCCCGAAACGGAAACACAAAGGCCGCCAATTGATCTTTGATGAAGAGGCTGGGGAAGTAGTGGTCAAGCGGAAACGGAAACGCGGCAGTTCAGAATGGGAAGAATTTGATCTGGATGAATTTTGACGTGCTGCGTATTGCGTATTACGTAACGTAAATGTACGGTGATACGCAATACGTAATACGCAATACGAGCGATGGGTAAAAAAAAGGGGCAGGCGCGCGGCAAACACATTCCGCAGCGCACGTGTATCGTTTGTCATCAGAAATACGATAAGCGACAGTTAACACGATTGGTACGCACCCCGGATGAGGGTATTGTGGTTGACCCGACCGGCAAGAGAAACGGCCGTGGCGCCTATCTGTGTGACCAGCCTTCATGTTGGGATAATTTATTGCAAGATGTCCGGTTGTTAAACCAGGCCCTCAAAACAACGGTGAGTGACGCCGAATTGAAGAAGATTGCTGAATATAAACCTGCTGTGTCTAAAGATGAAGGGTTGCATTTAGAAAGAGAGTAAAGTAGCAATGGCAAATACAAGTATTGAATTACCGAATTTTATAACCGTCCGCGAATTGTCGGAATTGATGGGTGTCAGCCCCATTGACGTGATCAAGCAGTTGATGGCCAATGGTATTATGGCCAACATCAACCAGGAAATCGACTTTGATACGGCCGCCATCGTGGCTGAAGAAATGGGCTTTGAAGCCGTCTCTGAAGCCGAGGTTGTGGTTGAAGAAGAGGCAGATATTACCGCCCAGCCGATGTGGAAGCAAGTGCTGGCCAGTGAAGATGAGGCCAACTTGCAGCCACGCCCGCCGGTGGTGACCATGTTAGGGCACGTGGATCACGGTAAAACGTCGCTGCTGGATGTGATTCGGGAGACGAGTGTGGTGTCCGGCGAGGCGGGTGGCATTACGCAGCACATCGGCGCTTACCAGGTCAACAAGGATGGACAACTCATCACGTTTCTGGATACGCCGGGCCACGAAGCCTTTACAGCCATGCGGGCCCGCGGGGCACAGGCCACAGATATTGCCATTCTGGTAGTGGCCGCAGATGATGGGGTGATGCCCCAAACGCGGGAAGCCGCCGACCATGCCCGTGCCGCTGGTGTGCCCATTATTGTAGCGATGAACAAGATTGATTTGCCTACAGCTAATCCACCGATGGTGATGCAGCAGTTGAGCGAAATCGGTCTGGTGCCGGATGAATGGGATGGGGACACGATGGTGATCCCGGTTTCGGCGAAGGAAAATATAGGGATTGACGATTTGCTGGAAGCCATTTTGCTGGTAGCGGAGGATTTGAATCCGCGGGCTAATCCGAAAGCGAAGCCTACGGGTACGGTACTGGAAGCGCGTATGGAACGAGGCCGCGGGGTGATGGCTACGCTGTTGGTGCAAAATGGTACGCTGCGGCAGGGCGATACGTTGTTGGTGGGGGAACATTACGGCCGTATCAAAGCCATGTATGATTTCCAGGGCAACAAAGTAAAAGAGGCCGGCCCCTCAACCCCTGTATCCGCTTCCGGGCTGAACGGTATGCCGGAAGCCGGCGACCAATTCCAGACGGTAAAAGACGAGCGGACAGCCCGCAAACGGGTCGCAGAAGCACAAGGTCAACAGGTACAATCTAATGGCCAGGGCAGCATCAGTCTGGAAGATTTTTTCAGCCGTTTACAGGAAGGTGAGGAGAAAACCTTGAATCTCGTCGTCAAAGCGGACGTGCAAGGATCGCTGGAACCCATCCTCACCTCATTGGAAAAGATGAGTGACGAGAACGAAGAAGTCTCTCTGGAAATTCTCCATGCGGGCACCGGCAATATTTCCGAAGGAGATGTCATGCTGGCCTCCGCTTCCCAGGCGGTCATTTTAGGCTTTAACACCTCTGTAGACCCCATTGCCAAAAATGCCGCTAACAGCGTGCAAGTGGAAATCAAAACATACAATATTATCTACAAGCTCTTTGAAGATGTAGAAAAAGCGATGAAGGGTATGCTGGCCCCCACTTACGAAGAAGTAGTCATAGGCCGGGCCGAGGTACGGGAAGTCTTCAGGATTCGCAGTGTGGGTGTCATTGCCGGCTGCTATATGCGTACTGGCGAGACCCAGCGCAATGCGTATGCCCGCGTTATTCGGGACGGAACCCTGCTGCATGAAGCCCGTATTTCCAGTTTGAAGCACCTGCAGGAAAATGTGCGGGAAGTACGCCAGGGCTTTGAGTTTGGTGTAGGCATTGAAGGTTTTCAGAAATTCCAGCCAGGAGATATTATTGAATTCTTTGTCACCAAGAAAGTGGTGGTGGAGTAATTTGTAATAGTAGTGCCTGGCACTACCCACGTAATCATGAGTAAAATACGACAGCAGCGCACGGCAGAGCAAATCCGGTACATTTTTAGTGAACTGTTTCGCCGGGAATTAAGCGATCCCCGATTAGGGGGCATTACCATTACGGAAGTGACGATTGACCGGGAACTGGAACATGCTGACATCTATGTTAATGCTCTGGGAGATGACGGCCGTCAGGATGAAGTCATCCAGGCGTTAACCGGCGCTACAGGGTATTTGCGGCGGGAATTGAGCCAGCGCACGCGGCTGCGCAAAGCGCCTCAACTGCATTTCCACTGGGACCCGCGGCTGGCTTACGCTCAGGAAGTGGATGAAATTTTGAACAGCCTGGATATTCCTCCGGCTGAGGATGAATCTCCGCCGGACGGTTAATTGGTCTGGCTGCCGGGGATGATAATTGGAGATTGGAGGTTGGGGATTGGCAGCACTGGCTATCCTCAATCTCCATTCTCTTTTGTAAAAAGGAACTGTTTTGGATTCAGTAACACAAGCTATTGAAGAGGCGATTAAGCAGGCTGACAAGATATTGGTGGTGACGCACGTCGGGCCGGATGGAGATGCCATTGGTTCGCTGACGGCCGTAGGGCAGATTCTGCTGCAACTAGGCAAACCGGCTACGTTGATGTGTGATGACAACGTGCCGGAACGTTTTCGCTATCTGCCCCTGGCGGATCAGGTGCAGCGTCCCCTTGATGAGAAACATCAATTCGATTTGCTGATTGCCGTAGATTGTGGCGATGAACAGCGGATGGGGCAGTCTTTCGCAAAATTGGCCGGCCCGGCCCCGGTTATCATCAACATTGACCATCACATTACCAATACAAAATTTGGCGATATTAACGTGATTGATACGACGGCCGTTTCCACCACAGAAATTTTGTACGATTTATTTGCTAACGCGGGAATTACCCTGAATCGAGGCCTGGCTATGTCTTTGTTGACAGGGCTGGTAACAGATACGCTCGGTTTCCGCACTTCCAGCACCTCAGCCAAAACCTTGAAAATCGCTTCTGTTCTGGTAGATGCCGGGGCAGATTTACCCATGATCGCCCAGCAAGGGTTGGCCTTAAGGAAAAAGAATACGATTTTGTTGTGGCGGTATGGTTTGGAAAATATGCGGCTGGAAGATGGGTTGGCCTGGACGGCGATTACGGCCGTAGAGCGCGAAGCGGCCGGATTTAACGGCGCCAGTTCCAACGGCCTGTCCAATTTACTGTCTGATATTGAAGATGTGGCCATTGGGGCGGTGTTGATGGAAATGGGGGACGGCCGTATCCGGGTCGGTTTTCGTTCCCGCCCGCCGTATGACGTGGCTCAGATTGCCATGAATCTGGGCGGCGACGGCCATGCCAATGCGGCCGGTTGCATGTTAGAAAACATCCCGCTGGATAAAGCGGAAGCAATGGTCGTGTCCATGTGCAAAGAAGCCATCCACCAGCAAGATGCTATGTGATGTGTGAAAGCGTGACGGCCGTTCACACACGCCCCAAAGTATGTCAACCCCTTTTGTAGGAATTCTCAACATTGATAAACCGGCCGGTATTACCTCCCATGATGTGATTAGCCGGGTGCGCCGCGTGGCCCAAATGCGCCGGGTGGGGCACGCCGGTACACTGGACCCGCTGGCAACCGGCATCCTGCTGGTTTGTCTGGGGCGGGCCACACGCCTGGTAGAATACCTGACCGGCCAGCCCAAAACCTATGAAGCCGTCATCCGCATGGGGCAGACGACAGACACGTATGATACAGAAGGTGCGATAACGGCCGAACGCCCCGTCACCTTTACCAAAGCAGATTTGGCGCAGGCGCTCACCCAATTTCAGGGTGAGATTGAGCAGGTTCCGCCCATGTATTCGGCCATCAAACAAGATGGTCAGCCATTGTACAAATTGGCGCGGCAGGGGATAGAGGTAGAACGGCCGTCCCGCCGGGTAACAATTTACGAACTGGACATTTTGGATTGGCAGCCGCCACTTTTGTCTTTGCGCATAGTCTGTTCCAAAGGGACGTATATCCGCTCATTGGCGCATGATTTGGGTGAGGTGTTAGGCTGCGGCGGGCATATTACGGTGCTGCGCCGCACGGCCGTAGGCGATTTTGCGTTGGATACGGCCGTACCTCTGAATGATCTCACACCGGACAATCTGGAGAATTATTTACTGGCGATGGATACGGCCGTGTCCCACTTGCCTCGCCTGGATTTACCGGAACTGGCGGCCAGCCAACTGTTGATGGGACAGACTGTGCCCCGCCAAACGGAGCAGCCGGCGGCCGAATTGGTGCGGGCTTATGGGGCAGACGGCCGTTTTATCGGCGTCGTGCGGGCCAATGAGGCCGTGTGGCAGGCGCACAAGATGTTTCCTTAAATTTGGTAAAATGAGCTTATGAGCGATGAGTTTATCCGCGTAAACGATTTGGCAGAACTGCATGAAGAACAACCCACCTATGTGGCCGTGGGTTCTTTTGACGGCGTACATTTGGGGCATCAGGCGGTGTTGAAAAGCATGGTGGCTGCGGCACAGGAGGCAGGGGTGCGCACGGCCGTACTCACCTTCTTCCCCCATCCCCGCCGCGTCATCCAAAACCTGACCGACCCTTATTACATTGCCACCCTGGAAGACCGGGTCAAATGGATTGCCGAATTAGGCGTCAATATCGTCATCACCCAGCCGTTTAACGACGCCGTCCGCAACACGCGCGCTGCCGATTTTGTGCAGCAGTTGCGCGACCATTTGAATATGCGCCAGCTTTGGGGCGGCGATTTTGCCCTGGGTTACAAGCGGGAAGGGGATGTACCCACTTTGCGCCGTCTGGGCGAAGAGAACGGGTATACGGTGGAACTGGTGGACGGCCTGGTGGAATGGGACGGCGAACTGGTGAGCAGCAGCCGTATCCGGCGCTGCCTGCGGGCTGGGGATATGGAGAATGTAAGAGGGTGTATGGGACGGCCGTATCGCGTTTACGGCGTTGTGGTAGAGGGAGACAAACGAGGTCGCACCATCGGTTTTCCGACCGCCAACATGGCTTACTGGGAGGAGCAGCTTTTACCGGCCAACGGCGTCTACGCCACCTGGGCCTGGGTTGGGGATGAGCGATACATGGCCGCTACCAACATCGGCGTCCGCCCCACTTTTGATCACGGCCCGCGTACGGTGGAAGCCTATTTGCTGGATTTTGAAGGGGATTTGTATGGGCAGGAGCTTTGCCTGGAATTTATCCGCCACCTGCGCCCGGAACAAAAGTTTGCCGGCCTGGATGAACTGGTAATCCAAATTCAGGCAGACGTAGATCAGACCCGGCAGATTCTGGCAGAGAACTGATTTTATTCTGGCCCGTATGGCGCTTGCCAGCCGGGTGATTTGTGAACGTGGACAATTTGCCAGCCATCATCCCCTTTGATGAGGACACGGCTTTCGTTGTGACTGCGATGGGTGATGCCGGTTTCGGTGGCTATGGAGAGCATGAAGGTGTAGCTGACAACGGCCGTATCCCCATACAACTGCAAACGCGGTTCCAGCAAATCATACCGAAAATCGCTCCCGCTTCCCGCCCAGCTATGCTCAATCATAAAAAAGTGAAAATCCAGCCCATCCTGCCGGTGCGGCGTGATAAACCATTCATACAGCGACAAATCCTCGCTGGTCGTCGCCCGGTACGTCTCCACGTCCCGCGTAAAAACACTCTGCAAATGCCGGTGCAAAAAATCCCAAACTTCTTTTTCCGTGTCGCTCATACTTTTTTACATGCTGTGTATTACGTAGTGCGTGACTGCCCTTCGATACGCACTACGTAATACGCAGTACCTTATTGTGGTACAAAGACGGCGCTGGCGACAAAGGACAATCCCTCCAGCACACGGGATTGGACCGCCTCATTGCCGGTAAATTGCCCCAGCAAAATATATTCCGGGCTGTTTTCCGGCAGGGAATAAACGGTAATAGCGCGGGTTTTGGGGTCAACAATCCAATACTCCCGAACACCAGCCTGCTCATATGCGCCAAATTTAACGTGCTGATCCAGCCGCAGACTACCGGGAGACAACACTTCGACGATCAAATCCGGCGCACCTTCAAAAATTTGTGTTCCCGGGGTGGGTATCCGCTTTTTGGCGATAAAGAGGATGTCCGGCTGCACCGGTTTGGCAATGCCAGGCAAATGCACTTCAAACGGAGCGGTGATGACGACGCCTGCTTTTTGTGTTTCAGCCCAGACTTCAAATTTTGTTGCAATTTTAAGAACCGAAAATTGGTGATCGTAAGAAGGGGCATTAGCCACGTACAATACTCCTTGAATAATTTCATAGCGACGGCCGTCGTCAGGCAGACGTAGATAATCCTCATACGTCCAATCCCCTTGTTTGGGCCACGGATGTGCTTCATCGGTTAACGGAAACATATCTGTTACAGACACTTTGATTATTCCTCCGGGTACTCATTCGCCAATGTCAAAATTCTGCGCCGAATATCGTCTGAAATCCACATGCCGGATTCCCGCAAGGCGTCAACAATGAAGGTCATTTGCGGAATGAAGCCATGTTTCTTGGCTTCAAGCAAGACTCGTAAAGTTCCCCAAACGTTCAGTCCTGCTTTCTGTGCAGTTCTGCGGGCCAACCCATCATCCAAAACAACAATGCTTTCCCTGTGTTCCAGTGCCAAAGCCATTGTTTCTAATTCGCCTTTACCCAAATCACCTGCTAACCATTCAGACGGCACGGACTGGGGAGAGACAACTTGCAGCCACTTATAATCTTTTGGACGAGGCACATCATATCCTTTCTCACGTCCTGTGCGGAGTTCGGCAACAACTGCCGGTACTGTTAAAACATCTGCAAATATCTGCGAAAAAAGTTCAATCTGGCCAATCCGGTACAAATAAAGCAGTGGGGACGTGTTTGTTATCGCGTCAAGCATTGGCGATTTCCAACTCTTCCAATTCAGCAGCCAATGGAAAGACTTGGTAACGCTTTAGCCCCAGCAAAAACTCTACCCGCGACAGCCTCGCCAATTCAGCCGCCCGGCCCGAAGTCAGCCGCCCCAGTTCAAACAACTTAATTGCAGCCAGCAGCCGCATCTCTTGTTCAAAAGTCTGGGCGTCCATTTCTTCAGCCAGAACATCAGTAAAGGAGACGGCATCCCCGGTAAAATAAGCAGCTTCCGTTTCCCGCATGGCTTTTATATCATCCCTGTTTTCCAATAATTGGGTGAGTGCCTGAACTGACTGTTCCAATTGAGAGAGGCGGTTCATAATAGTTTCGTATTCCTGAGCCGGTATGACGACGACTGGCCCTTGTAATGTCACAGTTTCCATAAGGTTGACCCTTTCCAGATATTTGTTAAAGGCATTGTAGTAAACGGCCGTATCTCTGTCAATCTATCCCTGATCCAGATGCTGCAAGGCCAGTTGCACCCGTTCATCCACTGTTTTGGCTTCGCGGGGCAGGTGTTGTAGGGCTGATTGGGCTTCGACAATGCTGAAGCCGAGGGTGGTGAGGGCGTCTATCACATCCGCATCTACGTCGCTGACCAGGGGCACGGCCGTTGGCTCAGTCAGGTCCAGTTTATCGCGCAGTTGGAACATGATGCGTTCCGCCGTTTTCTTGCCAATACCGGGGACGCGCTGGAGGACGGCCGTATCCTCCCGCATAATAGCGCTTTTCAACAGTTCCGGGCTGAGCGTTGACAAAATCGCCAACCCCATCTTTGGCCCCACCCCGCTGACCCCCAACAGCATCGTGAATAACTGCAAATCCTCCTGCGTCTCAAAACCGTACAGGGAAAGCTCCTGTTCCCGCACGATGAGATGGGTGTGCAGCATGATGGCCCGCCCTACGCCACCCACATCCTCCAGCGCCGTGCGCGGCACAGAAACACGCACCCCCACGCCGCCTACGCCAATAATCAGGCTGCTTTCTTCAATTTGCTGGATGGTTCCGGTGATGGAGGCAATCATTCGTATAAACTTGCAAATCGTTGGTAATGATAATGAGTAATAGCTACAGCCAGCCCGTCGGCAGCATCGTCAGGGCGGGGTGTTTCCGTCAGGTCGAGCAGGTTACGCACCATAAGTTGCACTTGCTGCTTGTCCGCTTTGCCGTAGCCGGTGACAGCGTCCTTGATTTTGGGCGGTGAATATTCCCCGATGGGAATACCGGCGTTAACCAATGTAAGCATGAGTACGCCCCGTGCCTGTCCTACGGTGATGGCGGTGGTGACATTGCGGCCAAAGAATACCTCTTCGATACCGGCCGTATCCGGCTGAAATTCGTCAATAAGCTGCTGTAGTTCCTGCTGGATCATTTGCAGGCGGTAGGGCATGGCCATTTTGGCCGGGGTGGTGATGGCGCCGTAGGTGACGGCCGTTAACTCACCATCCTCAGCATCCACAATACCGTACCCTGTCGTCGCCGTTCCCGGATCAAGCCCCAAAACTCGCATGATGTCCAGATTGGTTCAATCTCCGAGATTGAACCAATCTAACCCGGCGCTAGGCCAAAGCCGCGATAGCGTCGTCGCTGATTTCCAATGTGGAATAGACGTTCTGCACATCATCCACATCTTCTACCGCTTCAATAAACTTCATCACCTGCACCGACTCGTCCAGACTTAATTCCACCGTATTGTTCGGGTCATAAATCACAGACGCTTCCACGATTTGGTACCCGGCGTCTTTCAAAGCCTGGCGCACCGCCTGAAAAGCCTCCAACTCTACGTAGACTTCCGCTACTTCGCCAAATTCAACATCATCTGCGCCTGCTTCGGCTGCTTCCAGGAACAGGTCATCTTCATCATAATCGCCTTCTACGGCCAGATACCCTTTGCGGGTAAACTGCCAGCTTACCGCACCGCTTTCCGCCATATTCCCACCGTATTTGGTAACGGCATGGCGCAGTTCGGCCACCGACCGGTTCCGATTGTCGGTGACAACCTCAATCAGAATACCGACGCCTTGAGGCCCATACGCTTCGTACAAATTTTGTTCAAGTTGGCCGCCTTCCAGTTCGCCTGTACCCCGTTTGATAGCCCGTTCAATGTTGTCTTTGGGCATATTGGCTGCTTTGGCTTTGTCAATGGCCAGGGCCAGGGCCGTGTTAAATTCGGGATCGCCGCCGCCTTCACGGGCAGCTATCGTGATGTCTTTTGCCAGACGGGTGAATAATTTGCCCCGCTTCTTATCTGTTGCCGCTTTTTTGTGTTTAATGGTTGACCATTTAGAATGACCGGACATATTTCTCTCCAGATTTTTGATTTTCGATTATTATAACACATTCAACGGGGACGTTTGGGGCGTTTTTGCGGACGGATACCTTGAAATTTGTCAATTTGCTGGCGTAAGCGGCGCAGTTTTTTGAAGATGCGCAGATCGGGGATAGCGTCGGTCATCTGGCGATAGGTATTGAACCAGTATTGGAAGTCGGCGCGACGGCCGTACCGCTGCATCGATCCTTCCTTGCGAAACTGCCACGGCTTGAAACCCGTGTAATGAATGCCGTACAACACCGCCAAATCCGGGTAGCCGTTCAGACTATGGTAACGTAAATCAATATTCGTCCACTGCCCTGACCAGCGCAGCGTCAGATATTGCATTTCCGGCCAATCGAAAGCGTCGCCGACTAATTGTTGGACGGACGGCCGTAACAAATCCGCCCGAATCGCCTCATACTCCGCCAGCGACGGCTCAATCAGCAGCAGCGAGCCAATAATTCCCATATTCGTCGGGTCGTCCGCCACGCGGTCTGTGATGGCTTTGGGGATGGGACGGCCGTGCAGACAATCGGCGTAGATGCGGTGCCATTTCCACGTGCCATCCTGCGCCACACTGTCCGGGATGATAAAATTGCCATCCGCACCCCACTCCATCACGTTTGTCTTGCGCTCGTTGATCGTTCCAGCCGGGACGGGCAAACGAAAGAGACTGTCGTACCGCTTGATGGGCAGCAGATCGGCGTCCAGAATGGCGACTTTGTCGTAGTGCAGCCCCAAATCACCGTCCACACCCAGGCGGAGAGCGTGCAGTTTGGTGAAGACGTAGGGGATGTACGGCCGTTTCCCCACCCGTTTATGCGGCACATAAATCTTCTTCACTTCAATCACTCGGTCAAACAGCAGCCCCAGCGCTTGCCGCGCCGCCGGCGTAATCTCCGCCGTCACCATACAAAGCAAATCTGCCCGCACCTTCTGCCGCCGCAGCCCATACGCTTGCAGCAGCGCCCCCGGCAGGTAGCTATCATTTTGCATCAAAAAGGTAACAAAAGCGTGGTTGTTCATCCGGGAAACATCGTCTCCATCAACTGCGGCGCGTACTTTTCCGCCATCTCGCTGGAGATACAGTTACCGAAGCAGATTTCGGCGTAGAGACGGCCGCTGTCCCGCCAGGTGCGTTCCTGCGTTGCCACGTCCAAACCAATCAGGCCAAAACGCTGCGTCCAGCCCCGATCCCACTCGAAGTTGTCCACCAGACTCCAGTGATAATAGCCCATCACCGGATAATTAAAGCTGATCGCCCGCCAGATTTCCCGCAAATGGGTCAGGAGGAAATACGGCCGTAAATCATCATCTTCATCCGGCAGCCCGTTCTCCGTTATATAAATTGGCTTGCCATATTTCCGCACCCGGTTAATCACCTGAAACAGCCCCGCCGGATACACTTCGCCGTAATTGCCATCGCTGACTATTGCTTCCGGCCCCCAATCCTGCTCAATAAAGCCGTCCGGTGGGGGAAACTTAACATAATAACGCGAATAATAGTTGACTCCCACAAAATCAAACGTCCCGGCCAGCCCCTTGATTTTACCCCGGCCCAGCGGCCAGCGGAGACGGCCGTCCACCATCGCTCCCATCCACAACTGGTTAAACAACTTGTCCAGCCGCCCGGCCCACCACCGGTCAACTGCATTTCGCTTGCCCAGGAAGATGGGGAAATTCTTAGCCACGCTCACCGCCGCCGCCGGATATGCCTCTTTAATGATGTGATATGCCGCGGCATGGCAGCGCAGCAAATTGCGCGTCGCTTCCATCGCCGCCGGCCAGCCCGTTTTCTGCGGCGCGGGGAACGCGCCGGTCAGATAACGGGCCGTCACGTACACCATTGGCTCGTTAATCGTTATCCATTTGGGGATGAGATCGCCCAATGCCTGGACAACGGCCGTGACATACCGTTGAAAATAATCCACCACAATCCCGCTGTTAAAATCTCCCTTTTCCACCAGCCACAGGGGATTGCTGAAATGGTGCAGCGTGACCATCGGCTCCATGCCCCGATTGTGTACGGCCGTCAAAATTTCCCGGTACCGTGCCAGCGCCGCCTTGTCAATCCGCCCCGGTTCCGGCTCAATGCGGCTCCATTCCAGCGACAGGCGGTGGGCATTGTTCCCCATCTCCGCCGCCCGATCCAGGTCCGCTTCCGCATCAGCCCACCAGTTGCAGGCCAGCCCGGATTTTTGGTTGTGCAGGATACGGCCGTCAGCCTGTTCCCACATCCACCAGTCACTATTCTCGTTATTCCCTTCCACCTGATAAGAAGACGTCGCCGTACCCCACAAAAAATCCGCCGGAAACATCATTTGCACTTGTGCCATTACTAATCTCCAATCTCCAATCCCATTATCACACGCTCCCTTCCCTCCGCCAAATCACCCCCTAATCCAAAGTCATGCTAGACAACTTCCCCAAACTAGCCTATTCTCACGGGTAAACTTTGTTAAAACCCGGCTGCTTGATATACTTATCAACTGTGCAGGAGAGTTAAACAACCTGAGGCAGCTTGAGCAGGTTGGAGGCATACGTGAAAGACTCAGTACCCCTTAGTGGTTACTATTACCCCAACAAAATGGGCCGCATCTTATTAACGTCCCTGGAAGAAGTGATGGGTCGCAACGGCCTGAACGCCTTACTCAACCTGGTTGACCTGCGCCAATTGATCAACGAACTACCCCCGGACAATCTGGAAAAAGAGTTCGATTTTGCCCATATCAGCAACATCAACAGGGGGTTGGAAGAAATTTACGGCCCGCGTGGCGCGCGCGGCCTGGCCTTACGCGGCGGCCGCGCCATTTTCTCCCGCGGCTTGCGCCAATTTGGCGCTCTGGCCGGGGTAAGCGATCTGGCCTTTAAGGTACTGCCGCTGCAAACCAAGCTAAAAATTGGGGTGCCGGCCGTGGCCCGTATTTTCACCCAATTCAGCGATCAAACCAGCTATGTAGAAGAATTTGACGAGCATTTTCTGTACACAATTGATCGCTGCTCCATGTGTTGGGGCCAGGAAACAGACCGCCCCATTTGTTTTATCGGCGTTGGTATTCTGCAAGAGACATTACGCTGGGTCAGCAATGGGTTAGAATTCCGGGTGGATCAGATCGCTTGCAAGGCAATGGGTGATGAAGCCTGCATATTCAAAGTGAACAAAGAGCCAATTAAATAGAAAATACACCATGCGATAGAGCCAGGCAATGCCCTCGTTCTCAATAATGAACAGCAAAGGAAGTAACGCATGAACGATCAAAAAAAGGGACAAAAAATATTCATCGTAGAAGATGACACTGATCTTTCGGAAATGTTGAGCGCCTATTTCCGGGTGCAGGGATACGATGTTTCCACCGCCACGCGCGGCGAAGATGCCGTGGCCGCCATCAGCAAGGACATCCCTGATGTGGCTGTGCTGGACATTCGCCTGCCGGATATTGACGGGTTTGAAGTGTGCCGCCGCCTGCGCCGGGCGCGTCGTACCCAGAATCTGCCCGTCATTTTCCTCACGGAAAAGCGGGAACGGGAAGACAAACTGTCCGGCCTGGAATTGGGCGCGGTGGATTACATTACCAAACCGTTTGACATTCAGGAGCTACGGCTGCGGGTGCGCAATGCTTTGCGGCGGGCGCGGCTGAGTACCCTGTTGAACCCGGTAACCGGTCTCCCCGAAGGCACCTTGGTGCGGGAACGGCTGGAACAAATGCTGGCGCAGCCGGATTGGGGTGTGGTGCTGACGGGTGTTCGCGGCTTGGATGATTTCCGGGATCGGTTTGGCTTTGTGGCGGCCGATGATGTGTCGCGGGCAGTGACGCTGATGATTGCCAATGCGGTGCAGGAAAGCGGTACGGGTGAAGATTTTGTGGGCCACGCCGATTCGGGCGATTTTATTATTTTGACGACGGCCGACCAGGCCAATAAACTGGCGGAACGGTGTATGGTGCGTTTGCAGCCATCTATCCAGTATTTTTACCCGGCGCTGGAACGGCAGCGTTTGCACGAGATTCCGGAATCGGAGCGGTTATCGGTATTTGTCGCTGCCGTTTCGTCCCGTGAGGCACAAATTACGACGATTGACGAGTTGTTCCAGACGTTGGCAAAACGCAGGTTGTAAATCAAGACCTCCTTTTAATTTTTGCTACAATTGTCAGGGCTGGAAACAGCCCTTTTTTTACGTGTTTCGTATTGCGTATTGCGTAACAGCCAGACTGGTTACGCAATACGCAATACGCAATATTTTTATGAAACGACTGAAACGCTATTTACCGGATGCCATTATCATTTTGGGGTTTGGTCTGCTGCCGCTGCTGTTGTTTTGGGATGTGTCGGCGGGCGGACAGACGATGCTGCCGGTGGATAATTTGTTCCAGATGGCGCCCTGGTCAGCGCACGCGGCGGAGTTGGGAGTAGGGCAGCCGCAAAATCCGCTCATCGGCGATCTGATGGTGCAGAATTTTGTCTGGAAGCAGTTTATCCGGGAGGGTGTTTCCCAGCCTCAGGATTTGTTGTGGAATCCGCATTTGTTTGCCGGGGTACCGTTTTTGGCGGCGGGGCAGCACAGCGCGTATTACCCGTTCAGTCTCATCTTCCTGATTTTGCCGCTGGCGCAGGCGTATGGCTGGTTTGTGGTCAGCCAGTTGTGGCTGGCGGGGGCGATGATGTATGTGTACGGCCGTATCCTCAAAATGCGCCGTTCCAGCGCCCTGCTGGCCGGGTTGGTGTTTCAGGGCGGGGGATACATTGTTGTCAGTGCGGCCGTTTTCCCCATGATCATCGGCGCAGTCGTCTGGCTGCCCTTCCTGCTGGGCATGATCGAGAAGGTCATTCAGGGCGGCTTGGCGCGGGGGCGGGCCACCATTTTATGGGCGGCGCTGGGTGCGGCGGCGTTGGGGGCGCAGGTGTTGGCCGGGCACATCGAGTACACCATCTATACCCTGCTGGTGATGGGCTTGTACGCCCTCTGGCGGTTGATTGCCACTGCCCGCAACCACCCGGACAAGACGGCCGTTCTCCAAACCGGCGCGTGGCTGGCAGCTATGGTCACATTAGGGCTAATGTTCAGCGCGCTGCAACTCATTCCCCTTTATGAATTGGGCCAGGTAAACTTCCGGGAGGGGGGGGCGACGCTGGCGGAGGTGCGCAGTTTTGCCTTCCCCGCGCGGCGGGCGCTGACCTTTGTCATGCCCAACTTCTTCGGCAATCCGGCGCATCACGCCGTGACGGATGTGTTTACGGGGGAGACGATTCCCATCACGCAAGGCTTCACCGGCCAATCCCGCAGTACGACGGAGTGGGGCATCAAGAATTACGTGGAAGGCGGCGTGTACCTGGGGATTTTGCCGCTGCTGCTGGCGGTTTTGGGGGTGATTGGGGGATTGAGGGGGAGGAAATACGGCCGTCGCTCTATCACCTGGTTTTATCTCCTCTTGAGTTTCTTCTCCCTGGCCTTTATTTTTGGCACACCGCTGTACGCCATTTTGTATTACGGTCTGCCCTTTGTGAACCAACTGCACACGCCGTTCCGCTGGGTGTTTCCCTTGTCGCTGGCGGTGGCGGTGTTGGCCGGGTTTGGCGCGGATTATGTGTCCAGGAAGAGATTGGGAACTAGAGATTGGAGATCGCCAGTCTTTTTATTATCTGCTTTGTCAATTCTAGGCGGAATTTTGCTTTTGGTTGGTCTGGTTGGGGCGTGGTTGCTGTACGGCCGTATCCAGCCCTTTGTGGAGCGCGTCTTTTTGGGGATGGCGCTGGCAGCAGACGCCTTCCCGGATGCGCGGACGTTTTTCAGTTATGAGTGGCAGCAGGTGGCCGTTTTTGGCACAATGCTGCTGGGGGCGGGGCTGGTTTTGTTGGTTAGTCAGATGAAGCGGGGGGGGAAACGGCCGTATTGGACCCTCCTCGCCGCTGCCTTGATTGTGGCCGACATCTTCATCGCCAACGCCGGTTTCCACGCCAGCAATGACCCGGCGCTGGTCGAATTCCAACCGGAGATGGTGCAATGGCTGCAAGCGCAGCCGGGGGAATGGCGGCTGACCAGTTTTGTCCCTAAAGGGGCGGCTCCGTTTGCCCCCAACGCTGCCTGGATGTTCGGTCTGGAAGATGTGCGCGGCTACGATTCTATCATCCCCAAACAGTATACCGACTACATGGCGGCCATCGAGCCGCAGTACGCCCTCAAGTTCAATCAGGTGCAGCCCATTACCAACTGGGAATCGCTCAACTCGCCGCTGCTGGACGTGCTGGGCGTGAAATATGTCATCACCGCCGCCGACGTAAGCATTGACCTGCCCAAATACGAACGGGTCTGGGAAGGGGAAGGGGTGCGCATCTATGAGAATCTGGGCGCCGCTCCCCGCGCCTACACGCTGCCGCAAAGGCAAACGGCCGTCGTCGCAGACCCTTTAACAGCCATGACCAGCGAATATGACCCGCGCCAGTTTGCCGTAGTCGAAATTGGGGATTACCCAATTACTCAATTACCCAATTACTCAATTACTCCATACCAACCCGCCGCCATCACCAACTACAGCAATATCGAGGTAATGATAGATACGGCCGTTACCGAACCCTCCTGGCTGCTATTGAACGACAGTTATTTTCCGGGGTGGAAGGCGTATGTACGGCCGTTGGGTACCGGCGAAGACGCGGAAATGCAAGTAGACATAACACGAGTCAACGGTAACTTTCGCGGCGTTTTGCTGGAGCCGGGGGAATGGACGGTACGCTTCCGCTACAGCCCCCTCACCTTCCAGCTTGGCGGGCTGATTAGCTTCATGGTGGTTATTATTTTGCTGTTTG
>JAJRTP010000278.1 GCA_024278255.1 Chloroflexota bacterium
GCGATTTGCAAAATCGCGCTACAAAGAAGAGCCATCCTGAAGCAGCAACTTAATCGCCTCACGAGTACTGGCAAAAGCAATTTCCGGCAAATCGTCTGGACTGAAGAAGCCTACCGCTGCCGCATCATCTCCCGCTTGAGCTTCACCCCCCACTAACCCGGCCTCAAATAACAAAAAGATAGACGCGCCCTGCCCCGGAGGATTGTGGAAAACGTCCACCAGCCGTTCAATGACCACTTCCAGGCCGGTCTCCTCAGCCGTTTCGCGCACGGCCGTAACCCTGGGGTCTTCTCCTGCATCCAGATACCCGGCCGGAATGCTCCATTTGCCCCGTTCCGGTTCCGCCCGCCGCTGAATTAGCAAAATTTTGCCATCCTGCACCAGCAGCACGCCCACACCCACTTTAGGGTCCGTAAAATGCACAAAGCCACACTCTGGACAGGCGCGGCGCGGCTTATCACCCACCTGCCGGGTTATCAGCGGCGCGCCGCAGTGGGAACAAAACTGGATGTTTTCGGGGGCGGAGTTGGTCATAGGAGGGTTATTTTAGCTGCCGCCGGGCATACAAGGTAATGGCTGCCAACACCAACAGCAGGAGCAGCAGTCCCAGTTGCAGCCATTGCAAAGGGGTGAGGGCAGATAAAGGGGATACGGCCGTCTCCGCCCCATCAATCTCATCCGCAGGAAACGGCAGCGCCGTTGGTTCCATACTTACCTGTGGCGGAGCGCTGCTTATCTCCGAATCGCCAGCTTGTCGGGAAGATGCTGCCGGTAAGGTAGCCTGGGCCAGGGGCACGGCCGTACTCACCGGTGTCGGTGTGGATGTGGGCGTCATCGTCGGTGTGGGTGACGCTGTAGGTGAAGGCAACGCTTCTTCTTCCATCGCGGCCTCTTCCGCCTCAGCTGCCCCGGCCAGGTTGTCCGGGGCCATCGCCTTTGTGGCCGCAGCTTCCACTAATGGCGGGGCCTCCGCCGGCGCTTCTTCTGCCAGCGGTTCCTCTGCTGGTATCTCCATTTCTTCCACAGCGGTATCTGCCGCCTCCATTTCCAAGACGGTTTCTGTGACGATCCGCGTTACTTCTACCGCTTCCCCTTCTGTCACAACTTCTTCTTGGGGCGCCGCTTCCAAAGCTACTTCTGCGGCTGGCACCATCTCCACAGCCATAGATTGGGCGTCCTCCCCCAACCCGGTAAAAAGACCGGCGGCCAGAGCAAAAATGAGGAATACGGCCGTTAATGCCGTCGCCCCGCGCAAAATGGGATAGGCCTGGATGAGCGGCTGGCGGGCCGGACGGCCGTATACAGCCGGGTCTAACGTAAAATTACGCGGCACACGTCGCGGCGGCATCTGGCGCAGCGCCTGGCGCAATGCCCGCATCTGCTCCAGTTCCGCCTGCAAGCCGGGGTCCTGCGCCAACTGCGCCTCAAACTGCTGGCGCTCCTTTGGCGACAGGGCATCACTCAGGTAAGCGCTCAACGCTTCCTGCTGCTTCTCCTCGGCCGATTTGGTGATATTCCGCAAAAAATCAAACATTTTCGTATGAGTAATGGGGAACTGGTAATTACCAGTTTCCCATTACCTCCATCATCCTACAGTATCAAGACGATATGATGCCGGTAAAAGTTCCTGAACCCCTTGCAGGCAGTCGCGCAGCTTGGCCCGCGCCCGGCTGACGCGGGATTTTACCGTGCCCAGCGAGACAGAGGTGATGGCGGCAATTTCATTGTAATCGTACCCTTCCACGTCGCAGAGGACGGCCGTCACCCGTTGATCCTCCGGTAATCCCTGCAAACAATCCTCAATTGCCCGCGTCAAATCCATCTTTTGCTGGTGCGCCTCCGGCCCTTCCGCCGGGTCGCGCATAAAAGCAAACGATTCATTTTCTTCAGTCAACTCATCCAGGGAAGATTGGGGGCGGCGTTTGCGGCGGCGCAGCTCATCGTAACAGGCATTCGTGGCAATGCGCAGCAGCCACGCCTTAAAATTTCCCCCGCGAAATTTGTTCAGCGATTTGTACGCCGAGATAAACGCCTCCTGCGTGGCATCCTCCGCCGACTGCGGCTCCCCCATAATGCGGTACGTCACGTTATAAACCAACTGCTGGTAATGCAAAACCAGCCGGTTATAGGCGTTTACATCTCCTTCTTTGGCTTGCTGGATCAGCGCAGTTTCGTCCATTTGGTTCGGTAATCGGTAATCGGTGTTCGGTAATCGGTGAACTGATAACTGATCACCGTTTACTGATTACCGATCAAGGTTGACAGATAAAACGCCTTGTTTTATACTCTCGCCACACTCAAAAAAGGGCCGAAGTGGCGGAATTGGTAGACGCGCACGACTCAAACTCGTGTTCCTTCGGGAGTGTGGGTTCGATTCCCACCTTCGGCATTTTACATGAGCTAAAGTTCATATTGATGCGATTATAAGCCCCCAAGAAAAGCCGGGCAAATTATGGAGAGTTGTTCAGCGATGGGCGGCTCTTTTTTTATGAGTAGAAATTTGACAGGCCAATTATGAAACGACTGCTTCCCCTCGTGCTGCTGCTTACAGGTCTGGTCATTGGCGGCGCGTTAGGACTTTATTTGGGATGGGTCGCCTGGCCCACGGAATTTACCGACGCCACACCTGCCCTCCTCCAGGAAGACATCCGCCAGGATTACGCCATCATGATTGCTGCCGCCTATGCTGCTGACGGTGACCTGCCTTTGGCCCAGCAGCGCCTGGGCAGTCTGGGGCCGGAGAGGGAGCAGTTTGTTATGGACGTGATGCTGGAATCCATTCTGAGCGGGCAAAACGAGCGGGACACGACCCATCTGGTCTGCCTGAGTAACGCCATTGGCCTGTATTCCCCGGCCATGGAACCGTACCTGGATCGTTGCCGGGAGCCGGCCCCGTGAGCAAGTTGCAGCGTATCTCCCCGGCCGGCTGGCTGCTGCTTGGCTTGCTCATTGGCCTGGGCTTGAGTTTGTATTACGCTTGGGTTATCAGCCCGGTGGTGTACACCGACGCCAGCCCAGCCCGCCTCAGCGACCGTTACCGGGCAGAGTACATCCTCCTGGTCAGCCGGAGCTTTGACCAGGACCAGGATTGGCCCCGCGCCCAAAGCCGTCTGGCCCGGCTGGATGATCCGGAACTGGCGGATACAGTGGATGCCCAGTTAGCCCAATTTGTCCGCGAGCAAAAATCGCCGGAAGATATTCGCACGCTGGCCTTGCTGGCCCGGCAAATGGGCGTAGATACGCAAACGGTAGCTTTGTTTGCTCCCACGCCGCTGCCCAATTTACGGCCGACGCCCACGATTGCTTTGGAAACGGCCGTATCCCCCACACCCACCCGCACCCCCGTCCCCACCCCCCCACCCTCCCCCCCACCCCCACCCCCCCCTCCCGCCACGACCACCCCC
>JAJRTP010000279.1 GCA_024278255.1 Chloroflexota bacterium
ATTAACTTGGGGTTTGGGCGGTTAAAATATTTTGCCCGAACCCCAAGTTAATTCGCCCAAAAGCCACATTTCAAGGTGTTCAGTCGAGTACAAAATTCTGTTGTGCATGATTATGTCAATAGAATTGTCAAAAGTCCAATCTAAATCTTTTGGGGTGATACTGCCGTTATCCAGCAACTCCCCCATAGGTTGATTCATTTTACGAAAGGGCCAGATTACTGCACGAGCACTCTTAATATCCTCAATTTGTTTGGTCATGCCTCACCTTTAACTTTATCGTTCAGATTAGTGGAGCAGAACCGTATCATTATTCAATTGAATCTGACAGGGGAATTTGGTAACAGATCAGTAATCGAGGATTCTGGCGGCGAGAGAGCGTTTGTCTTCCTGGTCTTGCAGCCCTTTGGCTTCGCGCCAGCGCTGCCGGGCGTCTTCCAGGTTGCGGCTCAGGGTCAGCCAATCAGCTACAATGAGGAGAATGCCACGTTCCCGGAAGCCAAAAAGGGAACGGGGAAACCAGCGGTTCCGATTTTTCAGGGATTTGGGAAAACTGCTAAGACCGACGAAGACACAGGTTTGTTTGTAATATGGTTTGACCAGGGTGCGCTCTTGCCGGTTGAGTTCGCTGAGTTGGAAGTGCTGGGCGGGCTGGGTGGTGGTGATGCTGTGAATACGGCCGTAACTCACCTTCACACTTTTCGACGGCCCGCGCAAAATAAAATGAGACGGGTAAAGGAACAATCCGGCGCGACGCATGATGAACGCATAGTACACCCACAAAGCAGCCACAACTGCCAGAGCAATCCAGATTAAAAACCAGAAATCACCCAAAATCGGCTGCCAAAAAATATCTACGAGGCCCAAAATGAGCAATGCGAGGCCCAATAATAACAATCGGCCCCGCATTCGCCGGCTCAAATCCTCATAAATCAAAAGGGGGTATTTCTTCATGGCCTCACAACTTATATCTGAAACATCCCCCGGTAAGGAATTACCTTATAGCTGAAATCGGTGACGTATTGTTCCAACTGGGCGTTTAGTTCCAGCCACACGTCATTGTCCAAAAGAGCATTCAACGTTTCTTCATCCCGGCAAACAAAACCAATGAGCCGGTTGGGCACATCGCCATAAGCGGTATGCCACGCCTCGCTGATCTGAAATCCCATCATTTGCATAGCCGGGATGTAACGCTGCATGACAAATTGACGGTATTCCTGAATGCTCTCAGGATTTACTTCGTAACTGAGCAGTAATTTTAAACCAGCCGGTTCTTCATTCATTGATGCGCCTCGCGTATTGCGTATTGCGTATTACGTAATATTTTATGCTTCTATATTAGCCAAAGGGATGGTAAAAGTAAATGTACTTCCCTTACCTAATTCACTGGCAAAGGAAATTTCGCCGTTTTGGGCTTCCACCATTTTACGCACAATGGACAGCCCCAGCCCCCAACCCTGCTGTTCCCGCACTAACTGATCTTCGGAACGGAAGAATTGGGTGAATAATTGTGCCTGATCTTCTGCGGAAATGCCAATACCGTTGTCCTGAACGGTTACGGCCGTAAACCTCTCCCTCTGTTCCACCCGCACCGTAATCTGCCCGCCGTCAGGCGTGTACTTGTTGGCATTGCTCACCAGATTAGCCAAGACCTGGGCAATGCGTGTGGGATCCGCATGTACGGCCGTTAACCCTTCCGGTATCTCCACTACCAACGTCTGATTCCGCGCCTCAATTCGTTCCCGCAAACTGCCCAACACATCATCTGCTATAGTCTGCAAAGCAAAATCCTGGAAGTCAAACTTCATACGGCCGCTTGCAATCCGGTTAATATCCGACAAATCCCGAATCAGCGAACTCATCCGCTCCAGATTACGCTGAATAACCGTCAAAAATTCCTTTTGCATGTCACTCAGCGGCCCGGCCATACCGCTGTTCATCAAATCTGTGTACCCCTTAATCGAGGTCATAGGCACCCGCAGTTCGTGCGCCACCAGGGAAACAAACTCACTTTTAGCCTTGTTGGCCGCATGGATTTCTTCATACAACCGGGCATTTTTAATGGCAACGGCCGCGCGGTCTGCCAATCGCTCCACAAAAGCCACATCTTCCCGGTCGATCTCATGAGCATGTTGTGTTTCCAGGGTGATCAGGCCAATGGGACGGCCGTCTTGCCGGATAGGTACCGCCAACTGCACATTCGCCGGGGTGCCGTCAATAGATTCCTCGGCCGACACGCCCACAGTCAAGACCGATTCATTCGCCGCCAACACATCCCGGAGAACAGGGTGGTCAAAAGGCACCACCCGCGCCTCATTACTTTGGTCTGACCCCCGGTAAACCAACAGCCGCAGATATTTCTCCTCGGTCTCAGATTCTTTAACTGTTTCAATCAAGCCAATCGAGCCGCCGTCCGCATTCGTCAGGGCAATCGCCCAGTTCAGAGAAAGCCCCAACACCCGGTTCAATTCCAACGACTTGTTAAGCTGCTGGTCAATCCGTTGAAAGAGGGATAACTCCTCCACCCGCCGGGCCAGCGCCTGGTCTGTCTGCACAAACAGGCGGGCATTTTCAATCGCCATCGCGGCCTGGTTGGCAAAGGCTACCAGCAAATCCAAATCTTCCTGGCTGAAAACACCGCTAAACAGGCGGTTATCCACATACACCGCACCCAACGTGCGGCCCCGCACCTTCAGCGGAGAACACATGATAGAACGGAGTTGGTAACCCACCACGCTTGTCTGTGCCGAAAAACGTTCATCTTCCTGGGCATTACTGGTCAGTATCCCTTCCCCGGTGGCAATCGCCCGTTCTATCACCGTGCGGCTGATATTCATCGCGTCGCCATCAATTGTATTTTGATCCAGATTCCGGGCCGCGCGGGTAGTTAGTTTGCCCGACACCTCATCATACAGCATGAGAAAGCCGCGCTCAGCACCAGCTAGTTGGATAATGGCGTCCATGACCTGGTTGAGTACTTCACCCAGGTCAAGGGTTTTGCCCAACTGGGAGCTGACCTCATAAAGAGCCGCCAGACGGGCTTGTTCGCGTTCTGCTATTTGTTCAGTCATAATCATTTCATCACTCAAATACTTGCCAATAAAGCAGCGAATTGTTGGTTAACTATACCAATCATTGTAAAGCGTTTCAGGCTCCATCAACCATGACAATAAGCCCAAATCAGTGGGTTTCCTATCTGGTTCCATTGTAATCAAGTATAGATTCCCCGTGTGCATAAATTGCGTGAATTTCTTAGATGGCAACTGTCCCCCGGTTGGTTGTATAATAGATGGCGTAGATTCTGGCATAACGGTTTTCTTATGAGTACGCTATCACGCAATAAATTTCTCCTGACATTCCCCGATGTCATGATCCCTTACCTGCCGCCCCACCTGCAATCGGTTCAGGTGATCAAATGGCGCTGGTTGGTTAAGTTTCATTTTGGTGAACCGCACCTGCATTATGAGCTGGCGCGGGCTGTACGCGGGGACGGCTGGGAAATCGGCTTCCATTGCGAAGCGCGGGATCGCAACTTGAATCAATATCTGCTGCACGGTTTTCGCCGTCATTTGTTTGAGATTAAAGATTGTCTGGGCGACTCTATTGAAGCGGAAATGTGGGATAGAGGCTGGACGAAGATTTACGAAGTCTATCCCAATGCCCCCTTGACGACAGAATACCAGGTGGAACTCGGCCGTCGTTTTGCCCAAATTATCAACTGCCTGCATCCTGTTTTTATTGAGTTGCGGAACTCTGTGGCGCAAGTACATAGGTGATAATAGCCAGTTGTTTGTCTGCCAGATAGTCACATTTAGAGTATAGTTATGGGGTCGTATTAGATAATTGTTTAAGTATTGTTGAAGTAAGGTTCATCGGTAAGCTGTTTCAATACCGCACATTGACGGTTGTAAGAGGAACTTGGTGAAGAAGTTTCAAGATATTGATGCGTTCCGCGCCTGGCTATCCTTGAATGATATTGATAGTTCATCGTGGGGGACGGGCGATACAAAAAGCCTCATTAACTTGTGGCATGAATTAAATGAAGGCGAAATCATTTTGTTTGAACATCCGCCACTGCGGGTAGTCAATGTGGTTCAAGTGATTATTCGCCAGGGGGATTATGTGTTGCTGGAAGCTGAACAGGTTTTTGGCGATGGGCAGCGCCGTTACCGGGATCAGCCGCCGGCCGAAAAGATGAAACCGGGGGAAACTTATATAGAGGCCGCCATGCGCTGTTTGCTGGAGGAACTGGGCGTGGAAGAAAGCCAGGTGCAGCTTTTTCCCGGCACACACCGGCAGGTTAAAACGTATGCTCAGTCTTCGTCTTATCCGGGGCTGCCGGCGTTATATAATTTACACATTGTGGAAGCGGCCGTATCCGGACTGCCAGAGACCGCGTTCTGGCGGGATAACCGCTCATTTATAGCCGGTGACCCGGTGAAACGGCACAAGTGGGTGTGGCGGCGGGATAATGTACTGGCTTCGCCGCCGGATTAACAGTTTTCAGTATGCAGTTTTCAGTATTCAGTTTTATCCCCGGAATTCTTCGTCAATTTCAGCGGCCACTTCCGGTTCATCAGCCAGAATAGTCCGCCAGGACAGGCCGGTACGCAATAATCCCAGAACGGCCAGCAAGCCAAACCAGACAATCTCCAACAACTGTACCAAAATAGAAAAAGCGGTCAGCAGTTCCACATTAAAACCTAACAGAGAGAGCGGCAGCACCACCGACGCCTGGTACAGTCCGGGCATAGTGGTGGCTGTGGGCGGCGAGAGGGCCATCGCCGCCAGCGCCGCAGCTAAACGATCCGGCGCCGGGTAGCCGATGGCTATCAGGACGGCGACGTAAAACAAGGTGTACATGCCCCAGGCTAAAAGGGACCAGGTCCACACCAGAATTTGTTGTTTGGGCCGGGCTACCGCTTGCAGATTATCCAGCGTGCGGCCTAATGAGTGGCGGATTTGGGTTTCGTCGAGACGGGGCAGGCGGGCCAGTTTAGGCGGCAGGACGCGCAGGGTGGCTGCCCGGTGGTTGATGGCCCAGCCACCGATGGCAAATGCAAGGATCAGACCGATGACGGCCGTACCCACCATCACCGGACTCAAATCCAAACGCACCCCCACCAAAATCGCCAGACCAAACCACAGCACCCGCATAATCTGTTCCATCAGCCGCTCGACAGCGAAAGCGGTGGTTGCTTCTGTGTACGTCACTTCTGTTGCCTGCCCCAGCATCACTATGCGCAGCGGCTCACCCAGGCGGGACGGGGTAAGCATATTGACCGCATTAGCCAGACTGGAGGCGAAGTAGGTGGTGCTGAACGGGGGCTTGTTGTCCATCAGCAACCGCCAGCGTAAGGCAAAGAAGGCCAATCCCAGAAAGAGAAAGAGGGTTCCCGCCGCCAGCCAGCGGAAATCGGCCGTTTGCAGAGTTTGGATGACGGCTTCTATATCAATCAACCAAAGCATTACGGCCAGGAGTACGGCCGTGACCAGCGTCAGGATGATAAGGGAGCGTTTACTCAGGTTTATACTTTTCATGAGCAATAGAAACACGGATTGGACGGATCGAACGGATTTACACGGATTTTACTCTGTTTATCCGTGAGAATCCGTCGAATCTGTCTCATCCGTGTATCCATCTCATTACGGATTCAGGCGGTTGAGGGTGCGGGGGAAGGGACTGGTCTGGCGGATGTGGTCAATGCCGCAAATCCAGGCGACAGTGCGTTCCAGGCCCAGGCCAAAGCCGCTGTGGGGCACGCTGCCGAAGCGGCGCAGATCAATGTACCAGGTGTAATGTTCCTGGGGTAGTTCATGCTTTTCGATAGCGGCAATGAGCAAGTCCGGATCGCTCATGCGCTCACTGCCGCCGATAATTTCACCGTAGCCTTCCGGAGCCAGCAAATCTACACTTTTGCACACTTCCGGCCGGCCGGGCCACGGTTCCATGTAAAACGCCTTGATCTGGGAAGGATAGCTATAAACAAAAACAGGCTGGTCAAACTGTTTCGTCAACTCCGTCTCGTGCGGCGAGCCAAAATCATCCCCCCACTCAATCGCCAGCAGCTCCTTCAATGCCGGGTCGTCGGTGGCCTCGCGGATGGCAGCGATGCGTTCCAGGGCCTCATCGTAACTGATGCGGGGAAACGGCGCTTTAATATTTTCCAGAGCAGTTAGATCACGTTCCAACAGTTCCAGTTCCGGGGCGCGTTTGGCCAAGGTGGTTTGCACGATGTACTCGATAAAACGTTCCTCAAAGTCCATCAAATCGTCCAGGTCAAAAAAGGCCATCTCCGGCTCCACCATCCAAAATTCGGCCAGATGGCGGCGGGTCTTAGATTTTTCGGCGCGGAAGGTAGGGCCGAAGCAGTACACCTTACCAAAGGCCATGATGTCAGCCTCGTTGTAAAGCTGGCCGGTTTGGGCCAGATAGGCCGTCTCGTCAAAGTAGGCCACTTCAAACAGGTTGCTGGTGCCCTCGGCGGCCGAGGGGGTGATGATGGGCGTATCAATGTTGAGGAAGCCTTCGTTATCCAGAAAATCTATGATGGCCCGCTTGATGGTAGTGCGCACGCGCATGATGGCCCATTGGCGACTGGAGCGCAGCCACAAATGCCGGTTGTCCATGAGGAACTCGACGCCATGCTCTTTGGGGGTGATGGGGTAATCGGCGACGTTTTGCAGCACTTCGATGGACTCGACGCCGATTTCGTACCCTTGGGGCAGGCCGGGAGCGCGGTTGTTTTCCCGAACGGTACCGGTGACGATGAGGGAGGTTTCCTGCCCCAGCCGTTTGAGGGTCTCGAATAGTTCGTCGCCGACTTCGGGGCGAAAGGCGACGCCCTGAGTCATGCCGCTGCCATCGCGCAGGCGCAGGAACATGAGCTTGCCTTTGCGGGTGCTATGATACAGCCAGCCGCGTATGGTTACTTTTTGGTCTACGTATTCTGCTATGTTTTCAATGGAAATAATCGGGACCATCGTTGCTCCTTTTGTTGTTTTTTCTTGAGTATGTTGCATAAATTGTGCCACGAATTTCACAAATTGCCACACATTCTTAATGACGGAAGATGCGCATGGCCAGGCCGCGCCGGTTGAGGTAGCTGATGTTTTGCCGGATGGGGGTAGGCCGAAAACCAAAATAACGCCTGACACTGTCATAATCGGTTATTTCCGGGACGAAGAAGCGGTCTATAAAGTATTGGCTGATGGCCGGCCAATACCACCAGTAGAACAAGAAGCGCGAGGTTTGCCGCATCAGGGTCATGGGCAAGGGGACGGCATAGCGGCGCTTGCCGGTAGTGGTGAGGAGCAATCGTACCAAATCCCGATAAAATATTTTTTCTTCTCCGGCCAGGGTGATGGTTTTGCCGATAAGGTCGGGCCGTTCTACCGTCGCGGCCAGACAGTGCACGAAATCTTCTACCCACAAGGGCTGAAAGGAGATGTTCCCCCCACCGGGCAGCCAAACCAGGGGCCACGTCCAGATAGCTACGCCAACAAT
>JAJRTP010000280.1 GCA_024278255.1 Chloroflexota bacterium
CCTAAAAAGCTCAGGTATTGAGGCGTTTCCGCATTCCAACCCATAATGCGGCCTTTATAATCTGAACAGCAGCGGTACACGTTGCCTTGATAGAGGACGTTATCGTTGCCTACAATGGGAGGATAACGGTTGCCAGAACCTGTACCCCAGTAGGCCACGGGAATATACTCCTGAAAGCCGTCGTTATCGGAGTCAAAAGTGAACTCTGAACCATTGGCTGTGTTCAGGACGACAAACATGCGCCGCCACGGTTTGTGCTTGTAGGTGTCTGGTTGGGGATTGTCTTCCAGATATTCGGTGACGCTGCTGGCGTCTATAACCGGGAAGCCATTTGCCCAACCTGGGGGCGAAACTTCTGGGCCAATGATGCTGCCTTCCTGTCCATTGGGGAAAAGGTTGTCCAATTGAATTTGCCGGTAAGTGCCGTATGTGCCGCCGCCGGGAGGCGTAACGCTCCTGGTGCCGGGCGAGCGATCCTCACGATAACCGTGAGCTACAGAGAAGATTACCTTGTCCTGGTAAATGACCGGCCAATAGGATTGAAATTGGGAGCCGGGCATCTTGCCGGATTTCCATACCAGATTACCCGTGTTAGCATCCAGGGCGTAGGCATACATATCGTTGGAGGCAAAGAAGACTTTCCCATCCTTGTAGGCCGCGGAAAGATGAATGGCGTCGCCGGTTTGGTACTGCCAGATGAGCTGCCCCTGATTTGGCGTGCCGTGCGCTCCGATGGCGTACATGGCCCCATCCCGGTTGCCGATGAATATCTTGCCGCCGACAACCAGAGGGTTTGTGTCGTAACCGGCTTTAGCCCCGTCAAAAGACCAGAGATGCTGGCCTGTGTAGGCATTGAGGGCGTGCAGTTTGCGGTCATAACCGCCCACATACAGAACGCCGTTATCCACAGCAGGAGAATTGCCCAGAGGTAGTTTTGTGTCATAGCGCCAGGCTGTGTTGCCGTTGGCGGCGTTCAGGGCGTAAAGTCCTCTGGATGTGGTGACGTAAATGAGTCCGTTGGCGGCGATGATTTGGGCATTCTGGGGGATGTAGGCTTCGATGGGGCGATACCAGTTGATATTCAGGTTGCCGGTCACTTCTTCTTGCGTCCAGGATGTGCGTTGGGGATTGGCGGCCGTCATTGACCAGGCGGGATCGGCGGGTTTGACGGTGATGGGCAGGTATACTTTGTTCGTTTCGCCGCCTTGTTGGGCGGAAATGATGCCCACAAATAAAAAAGCGGTGAGTAATAACAGGTAAACAGGTGGTTTTAGCAACTTTTTCTTCACATTCTGCTCCTTTGTAAAATGCAGGTTTCTAAACCAGACTGCTTTACAGATGTTGTTAAATTTAAGTTTCCGGGAGATGGGCACACTATCCAGGAGCGATGTTTGGATTTAGGGGATGCGTGCTTTGGAAAATATCTTTACTGTTAGAAAACCAATCAACACCCTAAATTGTTCTTTGTATCATGTCAATCGTTACCGGCGATAAATAGCGAATAAGTACCAGGACTTTGGGGGCATTTCAGTGGGTTTCTTAAGCGTGCTTAATGTTTCACAGGGCAGCGGCGCCGGGCACGGCCGTCTCAGTGAAAGCACCATCGTAAGATAACCTGATGATAATAAACGATGATTATGAGGTGAAAATTGAGTCCGAGAATCACGTTAATACCAACGCTTTCCTATTCTTTGGCGTTGGTATTTCATTGCAGGGAGACTGTGTGAAAGAAACATTACATTCCCGAAGCGTACGCTATGGGCTGCCGGGATTATTAGTTGTCTTGATGTTTTTGCTGGCCTGGCAGGTGTCTGCTCAGTCGGGTGGCGATGATGGCTGGGAGGACCCGTTGAATTTGTCTCTGTCGGGCACGGCCGTAAATCCCACGCTGGCTGTAGCGCCATCCGGGAAGTTTTACTTATTCTGGCAGGACAGATTGGAGGGTTATCAATACACCTCTGGCGACGGGCAGAATTGGCGGCCGCCGGTTAAATTGTTGGTTCCCTTTACCAATCCACCGTTCAGCCCGGTCGTTGGCGTCGAAGATTTTGGTGGTTTTTACAAGCCAAAACTGGCTATAGATCAGGATAATGTCCTGCATGGCTTTTGGTTGGATGATGAGCAGAAGCTGCGTTACAGCCGGGCGGCTTTGCTGGAAGATGATGTTTTATCTGACTGGACGCCGGTTGAGTCTTTGTCTGAGATTGTCAGCGGTTTTGATGTGCTGGTTGGTTCGGACAATGCGCTGCATCTGGCTTATATCCGCCCTTCTACAGACGCAGAAATACCGCCCGGTGTTTATTATCGCCGTTCGGTTGACGGCGGCGTGACCTGGACGGAACCGCAGCTTATTTACGAGTCGGATTATTTACGGCCGTTAGATGCCGAAAAGACGAATATCAAAACGGCCGTTGCCGATGACGGCAAAATTTTCGTCGTTTGGGATGATCCGCTTATTGAGAAAGTGTTTATATCCCGTTCGGCTGATCAAGGCGCGAACTGGACTGACCCTTTGCTTGTAGACCAACGTTTGCCCAATGATGCGCTGGAATCTCCCGGCCCCCAAAACATTGATATTGTCACCCAGGGGTCAGATGTGTATCTGGCCTGGCAGGGGGGGCATGAGCCGCGGCTCTGTTCCGTTTATTCGCAGGCCTCGCCGGATGGCGGGCAGACCTGGGGAGACGTGCAAAAGGTTTTGGACACCGGGTCGCCGGAATGCCCCAGCCTGACCCGGCTGTTTTTGGGCGAGAACGACTTGCTGTTTCTTCTGACCAAAGTTGTCATTCCGCAGGTGGAAAGGACGCAATTGTTTATCCAGGCCTGGGATGGCGAGCAGTGGAGTGAGGGGGAACGTCAGGATAGCTTGTTTGATTTCAGAGACCCGGCTTCTTACCGGACGGTGTCTTTTAGCTGCTTGCAGGATTATGTGACCCAGGAGAATGCGTTGTTCTTGGCTTCCTGCGGCGTTAATCGGGCGGTGGAAGATATTTGGGTGATGCAACGGCCGTTAGGCGATGCGGCTGTCTGGTCGGAACGATTTGCCCCCCCGTCAGCCTGGAGCAGCCCGGATTTCTTAACGACACGGGAAACGGCCGTACAATCCCCGGCTGTATTCATTGACGCCGCGGAGAATATCCATGTTTTCTGGAATGAACCGGTGGGTGAATTGGGTAATCCGGCCTTGTTCCACATGGTAAAAGATGAGAGTGGCTGGTCACGGCCGTTAACCGTGTTGAAGTCACCCGATGGCAGTTTACGCCAGCAGTCAATCACCCTGGATAGGCTGCACAATCGTTTCCTGGTGACGTGGATTGACAGCCAGAATTCAAGACCTTACTTTAGCCAGGTAGATGTGACCGCCGCCGCTTCAGCTACAGATTGGTCAAATCCTGCTATTTTACCCACTGTTGATCCCTTAAATGAATGGCCGCAAGCTGTAGTGGATGATGCCGGGAATCTCCTGGTTGTCTATACGGTTCCTGTCAATGAAAATCGCGGCGTTTATTTAACGCGCTCGGAGGATGGCGGGAATACCTGGCAAGACCCGGTGCAGTGGTTTGACGGGGCCGCGGCGGATTGGCCTGTAGTAGGACAGCCGGCCTTGGCAATTTCGGATGACGGTGTTTTTAATTTGTTGGTGAAACGGCCGTTATCCCCCATGGACAGCAAGGCTGATTTATTCTATCTGCGTTCCGAAGATGCCGGGCAAACCTGGACAGAACCTGTCCAGGTCAACGATCAATTATCAGGCTGGGCGCAGCTAGAGGCACCCAATTCAGGTACCTTACACGTTGTTTACCAGGAACAAGCCAACAATAGAGTGACGACCTGGCACACAAATTCTACAGATAATGGCGTGTCGTGGGTACCGCCCGTACCGGTTACCGATTTTGAAGCGGACAGTGTGCCCGTTTCTTTGATGTCTGATGCCGGCGGTGATTTGCATATTGTGTTTTTTACAGATGCTACGCTGCAATATCGTTGGTGGAATGGCGCCAACTGGTTAATTGGTGAAAACAAGGAACTGGACGCCAAGATGGCCGCTTATATCGCGCTGGATGCTCAATTGGGGGAGTTTGGTTTTGATGTCATTTACGTTAAGGAATTTCAGGCGGATGCGCCGCTGGAGAGTGACGACGAAGATGTGGTTGAGAGTGTGCTGCCACCCTTGAGTTATGAATTGTACCGGCTGACTTATTCTTTGGCTGAATCTGAACTGCAACCGGAGGCTGAAGCGGCGGCCCAGGTAACTCCGGAGGCTGAACCAACGGCCGTACCCACCAGTGTGCCAACGGCTGTCCCGGCACAGCCCACAGAGGAAGCAGAAGAAACGGCCGTAGTTGAGGAAACGGCCGTGCCTACCCTGCAAAACACGGCAAACTTCTCAGAACAACCCGCTCCCAACAACAATAGTATTTCCCCTTGGATCATCAGTATCGGAGCCGTCCTGCTGTTAATTCTAATCGTATTCGTCATTGGCCTTATACGGATGAGGAGAAAATAGCGGTGAAAAAGTCTACGTATTTCTGGTTACTACTGTCATCAGGTTTGCTGGCACTCCTAATCATCCTGCCCGGATCACTTGCGGCCCAGCAAGAAATCCCGGAAATAACAGATGTCACCATTCGCAACGTGTCGAATACAGCCCCCAGCTCTGTTGACCCTTTCCTCGTGACTGACAGGACCGGCAACGTCCATCTGTTCTGGAGCGAAGACATTGGCGGTCGGGCCGCGATAGGCGGTACAACCGCCGGGAACACCTTGATGTACTCCCGGTGGGACGGCGTAAGCTGGACATCCCCGATAGACATCATGATCACACCGGCAGACGATCCCTCCCTCACAGAAGAGCCGAAAGCATGGCAGCCTGACGCCATCGTGGATGATTATGGCAATATTCATTTGGTTTGGTTAGGGCTGCACCCGGAAAAACTATTTTACAGCACGGCCCCGGCCGATTCGGCCAATACTGCTTCTGCCTGGTCAACGCCAGAAGTTCTCGATGAAAACCTGACCGGCACAATTTACTCGGTGGATATTGATTATGAATCGCCCAACACCTTGCACCTGGTTTACGCCCGCGTCAATTGGGAAGAGCAGTACGCCAAAGGGGAACCCAGAACGTTGACTTATCTAAAGTCTACCGATGGTGGCGCTACTTGGTCTGACCCGGTGGACATTGCCATTGCGCCCGATCTGGAGCGCGGTTTTAGTAATGTGCGCCTGCTCGTCGTCCCGGAGGGAAAGCTTTATGTATCTTGGACAGAATGGGACCAAACGGGTAACGGGCAAATCGCCAATGTGGCTCGTTCCCTGGACAGCGGCGCTACCTGGGAAAAACCTGTCAGATTAGCGGAAAGACAGGGTAACGAATATGAGCGTGACTGGGTTAAACTGGCTTCTTTAGGCGGTGATAAATTGGTAGCCACCATAGAAGGCGGTTTTCGGGCCTACCGTCAATTTTTATACTCAGACGACGCCGGTAAAACCTGGGAAGGGCCGAAAGATCAATTTTATTGGCTGATTGGGGAAAACGGGTTTGTAGAATTTGCCCGCGACGGGGCTGATAATTTGCATCTCTTTGTGGCCCAGCGTATTCGTGAGGGAACCATAGGCAGAGACGGCGGCCTGGGCTTGTGGCACAGCGTTTGGTTGGGAGGAGACCAGTGGAGCGATACGGAACTGGTTGGCGGGCTTAATCAAATGGTGAATCCTCGCGTTGTTATTGCCGGGGGAGATACCATCATCGCGGCCTGGTATGACTTTCAGGTTGGCGAGATATTGGTCTTGAATGCGACGCTGGATGACGTGTCCAAAATTTTGCCACGGCCGTGGCTGGAACAACCGGAAACGGCCGTCAGCCCGTCCACTCAACCCCAGGAATCTGCACCTGCGGAAACAGGAAACAACAGCATTAACACTGAGGCCCTGCCGGCTGTGCCCTCCCTGGACAGTATCCCCCTGCAACCGGCTGCCAGACCCGCCGCGCCCGGTTTACTCATTACGGTGGGCATCATCAGTTCAGCCATTTTTATTTTTGTCGTTTTCTTGGCTATGCGTTTGCTCAAACATAGACGACACATTTGAGGTACAGGAATGAACAATACAACAATCCTGCCTGAAACCATTTATACGCCTGAATCACAAATGCGTTCCCCCGGACTTTTACTGCGGGCTATGGTTTCAGACATCAAGGCATCACGAGAACTGTCCTGGCGGCTTTTTGTCCGGGACCTTTCCGCCCAATACCGTCAGAGTGTTTTTGGCGTACTTTGGGCCTTTGTCCCGCCTATCATTACCAGCATTATTTTCATCATTTTGCAGTCGCGGAACATCGTCAATTTTGGCGAAACCGATATCCCTTATCCTGTTTTCGTGTTAGTGGGCACTATTTTGTGGCAGCTATTCACCGAAAGTTTGAATGCGCCGTTGAAGTCGGTCACAGCTTCCAAAGCAGTTCTGGTTAAAATCAACTTTCCCCGTGAAGCCCTGATTATTTCGGCCGTTTATCTAATCATGTTTAATTTAGCAATCAAACTGATTGTGTTGGCGGTTATATTTATCGTATTTCAAGTGCCGCTTACCTGGGGCATGTTGCTGGCGCCGGTCGCCATCATCATGTTGATGCTGTTGGGTATTGCTCTGGGCCTTTTAATTACGCCTTTGGGCATGCTTTATACCGACGTGACCACAGCCTTGCCTGTTATTCTCAGTTTGTGGTTCTTCCTGACGCCGGTTGTTTATCCGCCGCCAGATGTATTCCCGTATTCGTTTGTTGCCATGCTGAATCCAGTGTCTCCGTTGCTGGTGGCGGCTCGTGATTTATTAACCAAAGGGGAAATAACAAATGTTGTCTCCTTTCTTCTGGTCAGTTTATTCACCATCGTCACCTTGTTTGTTGCCTGGGTCCTTTATCGGGTTTCTTTGCCCATTATTATTGAACGGATGAGTGCCTGATGACTGATACACTCGTTAATGTAGAAAACGTAAGTAAAAAATTCTGCCGCAACTTAAAGCGCTCTCTTTGGTATGGCGTTAAGGATGTGGGTACGGAAATGATTGGGCGCGGCAGCGAGAGAACCGAACTGAGGGCGCAGGAGTTCTGGGCTGTCAAGGATGTTTCCTTTCAGTTGAAACGTGGGGAGACGTTGGGTTTGATTGGGCACAATGGCGCCGGCAAGACTACTATGCTCCGTATGCTGAATGGGTTGATCAAACCTGATACGGGCCGGATTGTCGTCAGGGGGCGTATTCAAGCCTTGATTGCTTTGGGCGCTGGTTTCAATCCTGTGCTTACCGGCCGGGAAAATATCTACGTGAACGCTTCGGTTTTGGGCATCCCCAAAGCAGAGATTGACCGGCGTTTTGACCAGATTGTGGATTTTTCCGGTATCGAAGAATTTATTGATACGCCAGTGCAAAGCTACAGTTCCGGGATGACGGTGCGGCTTGGTTTTTCCATCGCAGCGCATTTGGAACCGGATATTTTGCTGGTGGACGAGGTTTTGGCAGTGGGCGATCTGGCCTTCAAAACCAAATGCCAGGTACGCATTCAGGAACTCCGGGATACGGGCGTCGCCATTATTTTGGTCTCGCATAATTTACACACAATCAGCCATGTCTGTTCGCGGGCCATTACTTTTGAGAAAGGCCACGTCTTGTACGATGGCGATACCGAGCGGGCGATTGACGTGTATCGCAATTCGTTGATCAAGGCTAACAAAGGGCTGGAAGACAGCCTGCGCGCCGGAACCGGCGAAATAAAAATCCAACGTCTGGAAATCCTGGATGAGTACGAAGGCATCCAGGAAGAATGCGGTGTAGGCGATTATGTTAAGCTGCGGGTGCATTATGAAGCCCTTGAACCGGTGGTCAATCCTGTCTTCAATGTGACGATGCACGTCCTGAACAGCCATCAGGTAACTGGCATTCGTACCGATGTGGATGGTGTGGAATTGGGCACGCTTGAAGGTACCGGGCATGTGGATATTGTGATTCCTAACCTGAATTTATTGCCTAATATCTACACGATGGATGCGGTGATTTTTCATAGTGACGGGTTTACGTTTTATGATCGGGTCAATAAGGCGGCAAATTTGCGGGTGACCGGCGGTTTGCAGGTGAATGGGACGGCGTATTTGCCGCATGTGTGGGCGAATGAGGCAGGGGGTAACGGCCGTATCCCCCCCATCACCTCCCCCCAACCCGAATTGGCCCAAATTGAAACAGTAAAATGACAGAAACTCCCATCTTCATCGTCGGCGCGCCCCGCTCCGGCACCACATTGCTGGCCGCTACTCTGGCCACTCACAGCCGGATAAGCTGCGGCCCGGAAACCCATTTCTTCCGCCGCCTGAGCGAGACTGAGCCGGCTGATTTGCTGGCAGATTGGCCTGACCGGGCAGTAGATTTTATCTGTTCCATCAAACATTCCGGTTTTACCGGGCATGAAAGCAAACTGCTCATCGAAAAATATGACCTTCAGCCAGAGGAGGTTGCTGCTTTTTTGGCCCACAAAGCGCCCATTGTGCCCAACATATTAGCCAGCATCACCGAACAGCACATGGCGCGCATGGGCAAACAGCGCTGGGCAGAAAAAACCCCGGATCACCTGGCTTATGTCAATCTGATCAGACATTATTTTCCTGATGCGCCTATCATCCGCATCATCCGCGACCCGCGTGATATGGCCCTCTCCTTGACGCGCGTGCCCTGGGGGGCCGGCTCCTTTTTTGAAGCGCTGTTGTTTTGGCGGCGCGCCGATCAAATCAGCCGGGACTTTTTTGTGACGGATGAGAACAGTTATACCCTGCGCTTTGAAGATTTGCTGTCGACGCCACGCGAGACTTTGCAGCAGCTTTGCCAGTTTGTCGGTGAAGTGTTTGAGACGGGGATGCTGGATACTTCCCAAATGGGAAAGCAGGTTAACAGCCGAGGCGTCCCCTGGAAAGCAAAAGTAAGCCAGCCTTTTGACCCCAGCCGTATCGGTGTGTGGCGGCAGGAGATTAGCCAGGCGGATAATCAATTGGCGGAAGCTGTTTTGGGAGACCGGCTGGCAGAATACGGCTATCCCCAGAAAGAATCGTTTGCCCGGTTGGGAGAACTGTTCCCGGCGTCTGGTCTGGCAGTGAAATATGAAGCCGAATTGAAAGCGATTGCCGGGCAAGGGGTGCGATTCTGGAAACGAGCGCCGGATGAGACGTCCTCTGTGAAGGTGTTTCTGGGCGACCCGGCGGCAAATAATTGGCTGGCCCATGGCGGCGGCAAGATAAAAAATGCCTTTTCGATTTCCACCGAGGTTATCAAGGCCAATATGACGAAAAATCAAATTTACTGGATTCCAGAGGGGGATGGGCAGGATTGGACTGGTTATCTGGCTTTTGGGTTGAAAAAGCTGCTTGGTTCTCATAAGGTGGCGGCGGGAGCATCTTAGGCGCGAGTGGCTTGATGGATAGAAAGCGAAAGGTTGTGATTACGGCCGTATTTATCCTGGCATTTATAGGCATGGGCAGCCTGCTGCTGGCTACCCGGCAGGGCATCGGTATTTCGCCGGATTCTATTGTTTACATCGGGGCGGCCCGTAATCTGGCCGATGGCGCCGGGTTGACGGTGCCTTTTGGCGGCGAACCCGGTGTGGTGAACCCTATGGTGTCTCGTGCCCCGTTCTATGCCATTCTCATTGCCGGCAGCCGTTTGGCCGGGATGGATCCATTGGCCGGGGCACGCTGGATCAATGCGTTCCTGTTTGGCGCTAATATTCTGCTGGTTGGTTTTTTGAGTTTTTACCTGACACGGGGGGCGGTTTGGACGGCCGTATTGGCCGCCTTTTTACTGATGACCTCCCTGGTCATGCTGACGATTCACGCTTACGCTTGGAGTGAAGCAGTTTTTATTTTGCTGGGTTTTAGCGGGTTGTTTTTGTTGTCGCGGTATCTGGCAGACGGCCGTTTCCGGTGGCTTCTGATAGCGGCAGTCTGTATTGGTCTGGCTAACTTTACCCGGTATGCCGGGCTGCCTTTTATTGCCGTGGGTGGGCTGGGGATTTTGTTATTTGATAAACGGCCGTGGCTGCGGCGGCTGGTGAATACGGCCGTCTTCAGTATTCTGGCCGTGCTGCCTTTGGTTCTGTGGTTTTATCGCAATGCCCGGGTGGCTGGTTCGGCGGCCAGCCGGGAGTTGGTTTTTCATCCCATTGGCCGGGGTCAGATCATTCAGGCTGTGGATACGTTGGCCGGTTGGTTGCTCATTCCGCCGGTGTTTCCCAGCTTGATCAAGATTGGGGCAGTTGCGCTTTTGGCCGGTCTGGTTTTATTTATTGCCTGGTTAGCCCATAAACAAAAACACAGCAATGATCCTAAAGATGGCCCCTGGTATTTGGCCCAGTTTTTGACTTTGTTTATTCTGGTTTATCCGGCATTTTTGATACTGTCCATCTCGTTTTTGGATGCCAATACGCCGCTGGATGACCGGATTTTGTCGCCGATTTTTGTGGCCGGGTTATTGTTGGTTGTTTACACTATCCAGATATTGCTGAATGTGAGCCACGGCCGTCGTCAGATTGTGGTTGGGGTAACGGCCGTAACTCTTTTCTTTGGTGCGTTCTATCTATTGAACGCTGCTTCTTGGGTTCGTGTCAGTCAGGGGCAGGGGATAGGCTTTTCCAGCCAGATATGGCAAAATACTGAGATCGAACAGGCCATCAACCAATTGCCCGATGATGCGCTTATTTTTACCAACGCGCCTGACATTGTCTACATTCTCACAGAACGGCCGTCGGCCCCGCTGCCAAAAAACACCTTGGTAGTTACCCGACAGGTCAATGGCGAGTATGCTCAGGAATTGGCAGAAGTGAAAATCCATCTGGTTGATGGCAACAACTATGTGATCTACTTTGACGCCGCTGCGAAAGTCGTTTCTGATCGAGAACAAGAGATTGTAGACCAACTATCGTTACAGGCGCTAACGAGCGCCAAAGAAGGCACCATCTATGTTTATGCGCCGGACTAATTCAGATAATCATACCTTTTGACTCAAGGATTTTGCATGAAACTTTCTATTGTCATACCCTGCTACAACGAAATTGACACAATTGACGCCATCATCACCAAAGTTTTGGCTGTTCCCCTGAAAATGGAGCGGGAATTGGTCATCATTGATGATTGTTCTTCTGACGGTACCAGGGATTACTTGGAGACGCTCAAGGGGCAGGACGAGATTCGGGTTATTTATCACGAGAAAAACAGGGGAAAGGGCGCGGCTTTGCGCACCGGCTTTACGCAGGCTACCGGCGATATTATCATTATCCAGGATGCCGATCTGGAATATGATCCCAATGAGTATCCCAAACTGTTAAAGCCTATTTTGGAGGGCAATGCGGATGTGGTCTACGGTTCGCGTTTTATCGGCGGTGAATCTCATCGGGTACTCTACTTCTGGCATTCATTGGGCAACCGGTTTCTCACGCTGATGTCTAATATGTTCACCAATCTGAATCTGACAGATATGGAAGTATGTTACAAAGTGTTCAAACGACAGGTGTTGGACGGCATTGAATTAAAAGAGGATCGATTTGGCTTTGAGCCGGAGTTTACTTCTAAAATTGCCAGGAAGAATTGTGTGATTTACGAAGTGGGTATCTCGTATTACGGCCGTACCTACGCCGAAGGTAAAAAGATCAATTGGAAGGACGGTTTTCGGGCTGTTTACGCCATTACCAAATACGGACTTTTTGATTAGTTATGTCAACTGTTAGCGTTATCATCCCCGCCTACAATCAAGGTCACTTTTTGGGCGAAGCCATCGAAAGCGTTTTGGCCCAAACGTACCCGGATTTTGAGATTCTGGTGGTGGATGACGGCTCGACGGATGATACGGCCGTCATCGCCCAAAGCTACACCGATCCCCGCGTCCGTTACATTTACAAAGAAAATGGCGGACTTTCCTTTGCCCGCAACGCCGGGCTGCGTCAGGCAACGGGAGAATACATCTCTTACCTCGATTCCGACGACTGTTTTTTGCCCACAAAATTGGCCCGGTTGGTAGGGGAACTGGAAGCCAATCCCCAAATCGGATTGGTTGCCGGCCAAGCGCTGCTGATGGATGAGTACGGCCGTCAGTCAGGCAAAAAATTTGACCGTCCCCTGCCGGAAAACCCTGTGGAACTGCTGTTGGGCAATCCCCTGCACGTAGGCAGTGTCCTCCTGTGCCGGAAGTGGCAGGAGGAAGCGGGCTTTTTTGATGAGACGCTGCGCAGTTAC
>JAJRTP010000281.1 GCA_024278255.1 Chloroflexota bacterium
AACGACGAAATCGATCCAGAACTGTATTATCCGACGCCTGTACCGGTCAACCCGTCCAACACATTCTTCGAGGATTACGGCGTCAATCCCTTCATCCTCACCCAGGTAGACCCGCTCTCTACCTTCTCGCTGGATGTGGACACCGGTTCTTACAGCGTGGCCCGTAACTACCTGCGCCAGGGGTTGCAGCCGCCGCCGGACGCCATCCGCCCGGAAGAGTTTGTCAACGCCTTTGACCAGGGATACGACATTCCGCCGGACACCGCTTTTGCCGTGTACGCCGATGGTGCGCCCAGCCCCTTCCATAATGACGGCACGCACTTTTTGCGGATTGGCGTGCAGGGGTATGAGATGGCTGAACGGGAACGGCCGTCGGCCAATCTCACCTTTGTCATTGACGTATCCGGCTCCATGGCCCAGGAAAACCGGCTGGGACTGGTCAAACAATCCCTGCAAATGCTGGTAGACCGGATGCGCGCCGACGACAGCATCGCCATTGTCGTTTACGGCAGCAATGCCCGCGTCGTCCTGCCCCCCACCAGCGGCGCCAACCGCAATCTCATCCTCAACGCCATCTACAGCTTACAGCCGGAAGGCTCCACCAATCTGGAAGCGGGGCTGCTCCTGGGCTACCAGCAGGCCAACGTCGCCTACAAGCCGGGCGGCATCAACCGCGTCATTCTGGCCTCGGACGGCGTGGCTAACGTTGGGTTGACCGACCCTAACGGCATCGTCTCCCAAATCCGCGGTTACGCCGATGCCGGCATTCAGCTCACCACCCTCGGCTTTGGCCTGGGCAACTACAATGACGTAATGATGGAACAATTGGCCGACCAGGGAGACGGGCATTACGCCTACATTGACACAGTGCAGGAAGCCCGGGAACTGTTCGTAGACAACCTGATGTCCACCCTGCAAACCATCGCTCTGGACGCCAAAATCCAGGTGGAATTTGACCCTGGCGTCGTGCAACAGTACCGCCTCATCGGCTACGAGAACCGGGCCATCGCCGACCAAGATTTTCGCAATAATGAGGTGGATGCGGCGGAGTTTGGCGCGGGACATACAGCGACCGCTATCTACGCCGTCCAGTTCGTCCCCGGCGCGCAGAGGCGCATCGCCACCGTCCGCCTGCGCTGGCAAGACCCGGACAGCCGCGCCGTGCAGGAAATTGAAGGCGTCTTCACCACCGACGACTTGTCTCGCTCGTTTGACGAAGCGCCGCTGCGTTACCAGTTGGCCATCGTCGTCAGCCAGTACGCCGAACTGCTGCGTCACAGCTATTGGACAACCGGCGTCTCCATGAACGACGTGCAAATCCGCATGAACCGCCTGGCTGCCCAATTAGGCGATCAGGCAGTGCAGGAATTGGCGAATATGGCGATGTTGAGTAATTGAGGGGAATAGATACACGGATTTGACTGATCGAACGGATTTACACAGATAAAGAAAAAATCTGTGTAAATCCGTCCAATCCGTATCATCCGTGTATCTATCAATTAGTGATGGTGATGATACGGCCGTATTCCCCCACAACCCCGTCATCGTCTACCGCCATTGCTTTAACAACGTGCTTCCCCACCGCTAAATCGCTCAACAGCAGCATATCCCCGGCCGAAACAACTTTACCATCTACCAGCCAGGTAACGGGCAGCGCGCCGTCTTCCTGGTCGGAAGCGTGGCCGAAGAGGGTGGCGGGCGAACCGGCCACGGCCGTAGATGGCCCGGTAATCCAGACTTTTGGCGTATTGTTGGGCAAGGTGACGCTCAAGGGCACGTCAATGCGGGCCGGGATGCCGCTGTTGGCCGGGATGATCTGAAAACGGCCGTTCCCCCCCGGCAAATCACTCAAATCTACCGTCAACTCGCCGCCCAAAACGTCCAATGCCAACACCGTCCAGGTTTGCCCGTCGTCAGCCGTGTAACGCACAGTGGCTGGTGTGTCCGGCAGGCCCCAGCGCAGGACGGCCGTATTCGTCGCTGCATCTACCTGGGCCATCTGTGAATTGTCACCGCTGAATGTGGAGAACAAAGCCGCATCCAACCGCATCGTTTGTTGGGCAGCCACCGCGCCTGACTCCGCGGCCACAATACGTACTTCGGCCACTGGTTGATCTGGCAGGGGAACGGCCGTATGGATAGCCCGGCTGATAAAACCCTGTTCCTCAGCCTCCAATACCTCAGCGCCATAAACCGCCATCACCTGACCGTTGCTGTCCAGCAGTTCAATGCGGTATGCGCCGTCCGGGGCGGGGTTGGGAACCTGGGGCAAGGTGTAAATGGGGGAGAGGGTGATACGGCCGTCTACCTCTACTTTGCCGGAGATGAGCAGACTTTCCTGGACTACGGCCGTGGCCGACACCTCACTGGTCACTTGATCCTGCATCAATGCCTGATACGTATAATCCGACACCCATTCCGGGCCGCAGTAACTCATCATATCCACGTAACTGGCCGGATTCAACAGAGCAGGAGCGCCCGCCAGAATACCATCCATGCCAAATTCGCCAATAGACGCGCCGTTATATTTGGCAGCAGTCGGCCAGTTTGTATCTACACCCGCCGGATTGCCGCAAGGTGCGTGCCGCCGTCCGAAATTGTGGCCCCACTCATGCCCGGCCAACTCACCAGCCGCATCGCTGCCCCAATTCGCGGGTAAATCAATGCCCGAACTGGCCCGCCAGCCAATCCAACCATACCCGGCAATCCCGCCGTTAAACCAACCGTTGGGAATATAAGCGTAATAAAGTGTATCGGCCGGCTGGCCCTCCCCATTTTTCAAAACGTCAACCTCCCTCAACAAAGTATCCCACGATTGCCCCGAACCCAAATCCCCGGTAAATGGATAGTCAGCGTGAAATGTGATGTTAATGTTGCTCAGAGGATACGTCCGCATCACCCAATCAGATACGCGATCCTGTGTTGGCGCGGCATACGTCACGCCATTTGACGTATGTGTGTACCGGATGGGAACCAGTATCACATTCAACGTGGGCACAGAGGTAAAGTTTATTGTCGTGGAACCGGTAGCGCCGGTAATATCATCCGTAGCTGTCAATGCCACACTGCCCGACAACCAGTTTGCCGGCAGGATGAAATTGAACGTGCTGCCATAACTGCTCCGGCTGGAAGCGGCCGACGCCGTTTGCGGCCCGGCCGAAATGGAACCCAGCGGCGTACCGTTGCGCACGGCCGTTAATGTCATGGCATGATTAGCCAGATTGTCCCCCGTTGTTGTCGTGGTAAACACGCGCACCACAGTCGCCCGATTAGCCACCAACGGCACACCATTATTGGCATCCTGCACCGATTGCACTACCTCAAAACCAGTGATGTTAACATCCGGCGGCTTAATCACTATCGGTAAATAAACATACGTGTCGCCCCCCTGCGCTGCCGCATCAAGTACACGGGCCATACTGCCCGATAACAACAAAATCGCCCAAACCAGCGTACCCAGTAAAAACAGTTGAATTATCGTTTTTATTTTCATCTAAATCATCCTTATCCTTGAACTGAACCGACACTACCTACTACCAGTAACCAGAAGTCAGTCGTCAGTTTTCAGTGGGCGCTTTCCAGAGGTAGACCATACTGAAAACTGTATACTGATTACTGAAAACTGGTACTAGCCTGAAAATCCATTGTAACTTTTACGCCAATGCCACTATACATGACTTAAGTACCGGTATGCCTGACAAAAAACTGCCAGTGAAAAAACAAATTAGTGCCCATTCGCAAATAAGTTAGCGGAATTGGCGAATGGGCTTCGAGTAAGCGGCCTTCCAAATAGCTGATTTATTGTTGGCCGCTTACTTACTGATCCTACAAATCACGGCCGTGAATCCGCTCTAAGTACCAGGCCGCTTCAGCCGCCAGCCCCTCTTCCAGAGGTGTCTGTGGTTCGTAGCCCAGGATATGCCGCGCCTTTTCAATGTTGGCCTGCGTCTGTAATTGATCGCCAGGCCGCTTTGGCTGGATGTCAAATCGCGCTTTCTTGCCCAGTATGTTTTCCACGATGGCAATCCCCTCACCCGTAGTTATCATCTTCGTAGAAC
>JAJRTP010000282.1 GCA_024278255.1 Chloroflexota bacterium
ATGCGCCTCACTCGCATTCAGTCGCCGCTCCGGACCTCCAGAAGATAGCTTGCCACAAGTTGGTATTTTTCGCTATTCGTTGTTGTTAATGTACTCTTTCAATATACAAGATCGCAGAGATTTACCAGAGAAAAAATCCTGCTAATCCGCGCAATCCGCGGCTTTTTTCGGAAGACTCAATCTTGAAGATTGAACCAATCTCCATTGCAGAGGTTAAAATGAGTTGTTTAGGTAACATAGTATGGTTAATTTTCGGCGGCTTTATCGTCGCTGCGGGCTACATCATCGGCGGGGCGCTGCTCTGTCTGACTATTATCGGTATTCCCTTTGGCATCCAATCCATCAAATTGGGTATCGCCACCCTGGCCCCCTTTGGCAAAGAAGTCACCCGCGTAGAACGGGATAACGGCTTTCTCTTCCTCGTTATGGACGTCATCTGGATCGTCCTGTTTGGCTGGGAAATTGCCCTGGCCCACCTGATAAGCGCTTTCTTCCTGGCGATCACCATTATCGGCATTCCTTTTGCCATCCAGCACGTCAAACTGCTGCCGGTGGCTTTGTTCCCCTACCAATACAAGTTAGAATAGGTACACGGATAGCACAGATCAAACGGATTTTCACTGATTTTTCCTCGAGCTATCCGTGAAAATCCATCCGATCCGTCTAATCCGCGTATCTATTATGAAAGCCAAAATTCTGGTTGTAGAAGACGACGAAACATTGCAGGAAACGCTGGTCTGGAACCTGGACCGCCAGGGATACAAAGTGACCGCTGCCGGCAACGGCCGTACCGCCCTCGACTTGGCCCGCGACAAGAAACCTGACCTCATCATCCTGGATGTGATGCTGCCCGGACTGGACGGCATTGATGTCTGCCGCATTCTGCGTAAAGATTTCAACATGCCCATCCTCATGCTCACCGCCCGCGCGGAGGAAATAGACAAAATCATTGGTCTGGAAATAGGGGCCGATGATTATATGACCAAGCCGTTCAGCATGAGGGAACTGCTGGTGCGGGTAAAAGCGCTGCTGCGCCGGGTGGATATGATTCGGGAAGATGTGGGTCGGGAAACGGCCGTATCTCCCCCACCCACCAGCCTCACTTTTGGCAGCCTGACCATTGACGAAGACCGGCGCGAAGTACGGCTCAATAACCAGCCGGTCAAGCTCAAGCCCAAAGAGTTTGAACTGCTCCTCTTCCTGGCCCGGCATCAAGGCGTAGCCCTATCCCGCAGCCTGATTCTGGAAAAAGTGTGGGGTTGGACATTCGACGGCAGCAGCCGCACCGTAGACGTTCACGTCCGCTGGCTGCGGGCAAAAATTGAAGAAGACCCGGCCCAGCCGCAGCGCATCATCACCGTGCGCGGCGTGGGCTACCGGTTTGATTAACCGTAATATTAAAGGGCTGGTTGCTCAAATGCCCGACAATTGTCAGGCGGAAGAAGTGGACTGGGGGCCGCCGTAAGGCCGGGAAACGTGGACTGCTGACATTTTTCCATCTATGCTATACTAAGCGATATAGGCATTTAACGGCTTGTCAAGATAAACACAAAAGGGTGGCAATCATGTTGCTTGATTATACAGATGTAAAATTTGTTCACGATAACACTGGAGTTACCCAAGAGGTGATCATTAGTTATAGTACCTTCCAAGAAATTGAAGCATTTTTAGCCCGCCATGCTTATTTCTATAGTGAAGCAGTGCAAGAACAACTGAGAAAATCAGAAGATGATATAGAGAATGAACAATATATTGAAGTGAAGCCAAATAATATCGAGGATGCAATCGCGTGGTTACATGAGTGATATTCGTATCATTCTCACAAAGACATTGCGAGAAGAGTACCGTAAACTACCCAAACCAATTCAGAAAAAGTTCGACAAACAACTTCGCTTCTTGGCCGAGAACCCCAAACACCCCTCTTTGCAAATCCACCGTATAGCAGATCATTGGGAGTTTTATGTAGACATCCATTATCGCTGTATCTTTCAACAAGAGGGGAATGTCTACATTTTGAAACATGTGGGTGGACATAAGTTGGTAGACCGATTTGATCGTCGTTGATTTTGCTAATGCCGGCATTTTTCCTTAAGCGCCGCTAACCGCCATACCCTATGTTCTCCAGGCATACTAATCGCCAAATTGAAGAACAAATTGCCAGTTTGCGGCAGCAGATTACCGGTTTGCAGGCGGAAAACCAGCGTTTTAACAGTTTGCTGGAAATCATGGGGGACGGGGTGCTGATTACGGATGAGGCGGGGCTGGTGCGCTGGCTGAATCCGGCAGCCGCCCGTTTGTTGGCTGTGGACGCGGTGGAGAGTGACGGCCGTCCCTTCGCCGCCGTCGTGCGCCACCACCGGATTATCGAATTGATGGATGCCTGCCGGGCACAGCAAACAGAGCAGCGCGCCGCCATCGAAATCGGCCAGGAACAGTTCCTGCAAGTCACCATCACCCCTTTCCAGGAAGGCGATCTGCAAAGTACTCTGACCATCCTGCAGGATTTGACCCAGGTGCGTCACCTGCAAACGGTGCGGCGCGACTTCATCAGCAACCTCTCCCACGAACTGCGCACCCCACTGGCCTCCCTCCGCGCCGTCATTGAAACCTTGCAAGGCGGCGCGCTGGACGATCCGCCAGCCGCCCACCGCTTCCTCAACCGGGCCGCCGGGGAGATTGACGTACTGACGCAGATGGTGGAGGAACTGCTGGAACTGTCCCGCATCGAATCGGGGCAGGCGCCATTCCGCATGGCGGCTACGACCGTACCCGACCTCCTCCTTGCCCCGCTGGACCGCCTCCTGCCCCAGGCGCAGCGCAAAGGCGTGGCACTAACCCTGGCCATCAAACCCGGCCTGCCTCTCGTTCTGGCTGACCAGAATCGGGTGCAGCGCGTCGTGACCAATCTGGTACACAACGCCATCAAATTTACGCCCGAAGACGGCCGTATCAAAGTCAGCGCCTACGTGAAGAAAAAACGGCCGTATGAAGTCGTCATCGCCGTCAAAGATACCGGCTGCGGCATCCCGCCCCAGGATTTGCCCCGCATTTTCGAGCGGTTCTATAAATCCGACCGGGCGCGGACGCGGGATGGCAGCGGCACGGGGCTGGGATTAGCCATTTCCCGCCACATTGTCCAGGCGCACAACGGCCGTATCTGGGTCAAAAGCCGCGCAGGGAAAGGCAGCACTTTCTTCTTCACATTGCCGATTTTCGGGCAAAACGTCGCTCCGCGACATTGACGATCATTCACCCCTCACCCCTCACTCC
>JAJRTP010000283.1 GCA_024278255.1 Chloroflexota bacterium
TCTCATCAACAGTTTCAGAAACGAACAAACGCAGTTAAAATGGCGTCTTTCTTTCCAAACGCATCGCCTGATCAACACCAAAGAAATGGCCCGTCAGGTGGCCAACGATGTCGTTGATCACCTGGGTTTTGATTTCGCCACCGTATCGCTGGTAGACGACGCTGAAAAACTGATACGCTGCGTTGCCGGCCGTGAAGCCGACTGGGTTGATGTATCTATCCACCCTCTTTCCGGCGACGACGTGCAAAGTCGTGTCATTTGCACCGGCGAAACCATCGTGAATTCCGGCAAATATACGTCATACCTGGACGGCGGTATCTGGAATACGTACAAACACGGGCGACTCAGCCGCGTTTGGGTACCCATACCTGACCCATCCGAAAACCCGCCCTGTCCCGCGCTGGGTACCATCGAGGCCGGGTTTCAGCACACGCGCCGCAAAATTATCCCTTCAGACCTGATTCAACTGCTCGAACAATATGCCAGACACATGAGCCTGGCCTTTGCCAACGCAGAACGGCACCAACGCATATGTGAAATGGCAGACGGCCTTACTTCATTACACGCCATCAGTCGTGAAATGCAGCAAGCAGCCGCCTTTTACGAACCTTACCAAATGATCCGGCTTGTCGGCGAATCAGCCGAAAAACTGTTAGCTGCCAACATCGTTATGCTCTATACATTCAACGAATCTGATCAAATCCTGGAACTACCGTATAAAACCGAACAGGCTATCAACGGCAGCGGCGAACTTTGCATCAGCCTGAAATCCGGCATTTTGCACAAACTATATGCTGACCGACGCTCCTATTATTCATCCGACGCCCGCCAGGACCCGCTGCTTGTCAACTTCAAAAAAGACGGCCGTCTAAGTCGCAAGGAACGGACATTTACCCAACGACAAAACATCAAATCTGTAGCTGGCATCCCCCTCGTTGATAAAAGAGATAACATTCTCGGCTTCCTCTGCATAAATTACCACAGTCGGCGAGAATTCTACGAAGAGTTTCGGCATCTTTTCGAGTTGTTTGCCCAACAAGCCAGTGTTGCTTTAGAAGAAACCTACAATCACCACCTTTCTCGCCGCATGGCCATCGCCCAGGAACGCAACAACCTGGCTTCTGAACTACACCATGCTCTCTCCCAACAACTATATGGCCTGAAACAATATGCGCGTACCGCTTTCATTTACGCTCAACGTCAGGAAATGACCAAAGTTATCAAGAATTTGGACAAAGTCAAAGACAGTGCTGCCTGGAGTTTAGAGGAACTTCAAGATATGTTAAACAGTTTGCACGAACGCCCCAACGGACATATTGATTTTATAGATGAATTAACCGACTATATTGCTCGGATGCGTGCTCAACACGAAAAAGTTGATATTCGATTTATTCCCAATGTGGCCCCAGATGTACCTAACCAGGTGCAGTTTTATTTATTGCGCATTGCCCGGGAAAGCATCAATAATGCTCTCAGACACGGACAATGCCGCACAGTTACTGTTCGTTATTGCACTGACGAAAGCGGCGCCACGCAGCTAATCATAGAGGACGACGGAATCGGCTTCAACATAGACAAAGCCCGGCAAAATGGGCGTTATGGGTTGGGCACAATGGAGTATTATGCGCGGCAGATCAACAGCGATCTGCGCATTAATTCACAAGACGAAAAGGGAACTCGTATTTATGTTTCTGTTTCGCCACCACCTAAAGGAGTGTAAAAATGGAGAGTAAGACATATCCACATCTTATCAAAAACCAGACCATCATGGCCCCCATTGTTGCCTTGATTGTTGACGATCACCCGATTTCTGCTGACGGCATGCGTAGTTATTTGGAAACAACCCAAGATATTCAGGTAGCAGATATTTGTTATGATGGCGAACATGCCTTAGAAGCTGTTGCCCTCCATCACCCGGATATCGTCATTGTTGATCTACAATTAGACGGTTCGCGGATCGATGGTATTGAAGTAGCTCGACAACTGCGCCACAGTTATCCGTCTCTGAAATTATTGGTTGTTTCCGCTTACGCAGACCCGCAATTTGTCTTAGGCGCGGTCAGTGCCGGCGTGGACGGTTACCTCATCAAAACGTCTTCAAATGAGGAAATAATACAAGCTATTTACGATGTTATGCGCGGCGTTAAAATTTGGGATCCGCGAGCGCACAAAGTTATCCGCTTATACATAGGTGACAATATTGATAAATTCACCCGCTTTGCCCAGAACCATTTTGAAACAACACCAGAAAATCTTACCAAGCGGGAAGTAGACGTTCTAAAATTAGTTGCAGCTGGTTATAGCAATCAGGAAATCAGCCATAACCTCGTTATCACAGAGGGAACTGTCAAAACACACGTCAGCCATATTCTCGAAAAACTGAATCTTGAAGACCGGGGACAAGCCCGAGTCTGGTATTATATTAACCGCCATCATTACGAATAACAGACAAACATATCGCCCATAACACCTGCATACACAAAATGCCACAGTTGCAAAAACTGTTGGCATTCCTGCGCCTGTATATGCTGGATTTCATCTCTATTAAACTGTTGCCTATATCTCCGATATACCAATATCCCCCTAAAAACTTATCTGCAAATCTACCCCCGCGTACAATATCTTTCTCCGTTTAGCCCGCCCATAATATCTGTAGACAAATACTTTTCATATTTAAGGAAAAGGCAAGGTTCAGATATGGTGGAAAACAATAACAATCCCCGTTTTGACCAGACACAACACAGTTTGCGACAAGGTTGCCGTCAACTCCGAACAGGCTGTCTGTTGCTGCTCATACTTACCCTGATGGCTTTCTGTAGTTTATGCTACCTTCTATTTCTGCCCCGTCGGGCACACGCCATAGCTCCCGCGCCTGCGCCGCTCTCCGTCCTCCTCATCATAGACAACAGCAACTCCATGTTCGACAAAAACGGCGTTGGTTCCGACCCCGACCTGCTGCGCCTGGACGCCGCCCGCCTCTTCATCGCCTACCTCGGCGTAGACGACCGCGCCCTCATCCACCGCGTCGGCGTCATTTTCTTTGGCAGCCGGCCGGAAACCATCACAACCCTCACCCCCCTCATTAACGATCAGCAGCGGCAAGAACTGACTGCCCGCCTGATGACCAACCCTGCCCGCCTCGGCTGGACCGACCCTCTGGCCGCCCTGTCCCTGGCCCAAACCGAACTGGGCCACGCCCAACGCCCCGCCATCATCCTCCTCACTGACGGCAAACCGGAATGGGATTACACGCTCACCCCGGCCCAGCAAACCGAATACATCGCCCAACTGCAAGCCAAAAGCGCAGAACTGGCCCAGGCCGGCATCCCCCTCTTCATCATCCTCCTGGCCAACCAGACCACCGACGCCGACCCGGAAATTACCCAAACCTGGCAGCCCCTCTGGCAGGAAATGAGCGCCGCCACATTCCCCGGCCGCTTCTTCA
>JAJRTP010000284.1 GCA_024278255.1 Chloroflexota bacterium
CTATTGGCTACAGCCCGGAAATAGAGGTGGATTTGGGATTGTATATCAACGGAGATGAGGTTGAAAGCCGGGCCAAACAGCGTCAGGGGTTTCCTCTTGAGGCGGGTGATTCTCTGCTGCTTTGTTCTGACGGCCTGATTAAAGATCGTCCTGACAAGAAGGGTCAGTTCGTCAACGATGAGGAAATCGCCAAAATTGTCAGCCGAAACGATGCGGAAAAAGCAGCCCAACTTCTGGTCAATAAAGCATTGTCCCGTAAGGCAGACGACAATGTAAGTGCGATTGTTCTGAAGATGCCTGGCAGCAAAAAGAGCGGCTCTTGTATGCTTACGGCCGTGCGTGCCCTTCTCGGTTTGTTTCTGATTGCTTTATTGGCATTGTTTGGCTTTGCTATATTGTCCAGAGATGAGTTGGCAGCTCAATCCGGCTCGCAGCCATCTCCCGCCGCTCAAATTGTTGCGAGTAATACGGCCGTACCCACAGAAATCCCACCAGCCAAACGCCAACCCCTCGAAATAAAAACAGGCCCGGAAAGCAATTTGTACCTGAATGGCGCCCCCCTGACAGAGCAGAAAATATACCCCTTTCAAATCCTGGAAAGCAAATCGGGTGTCAGCCAGATCGGCCTGGGCGATGACATACAGATTTATCTGGATGCCGGCGCTGCAATCAAATTTCTACTACCGGAAAACGATGAGGCTGGCGTCATTATAGAACTACAAAACGGATGGTTGATTGTGTTCACAAATGAAAGGACGGTCAAAGTGACAAACAGTTCGGGTTATCAAGCCATCCTGACAGATGGGTTAATGGCTATTTACTACAAAGAATCTCCATTTTCCCACGTTGTACAATGCTTGAAACCAAAAAGGGCAAATAGCAGATCGTGTATTTTTAGGGAAGATGGTCAAGAAGATATTGATGTAAGCCCCGGTGATCAACTTTCCATAGCAGAAGGAAAACCGACTTCGGGAGTGGCTGATTATGCTACACCGAACGCAATAGCCCCTGCTATCGTCCCCTCCGCAACAGCTACACCAACATCCACAACCCGCCCCACTGCTACGTTTCGCCCCACAAACACACCCACGCCCATACCGACAACGACGCCTACGCCAGAGGGAACAATTACCGTTACTCAAACGGCAACGGCCACAGCTACGGTGACACAAACGGCCGTTGCCGCCACACCAACCGTTACCCCCATAGGAACACCCTACCCGTAGCTAATATTTCCGTTAATCCGTGTATCCAGCCTGACTTGCCCGGCAAATTGTCAAAGGAGTACCATGGAACAACCTAAAACATTCGGACGATACCAAATCGAGAAAGAGGTAGATCGAGGCGGCGCAGGTATTGTTTTCCTGGCCCATGATCCCCGTATGAACCGCAAGGTAGCTATCAAAATCCTCCGGCAGCATATTGCAGACGATTCTTCCCTTCGGGATCGCTTTCATCAGGAAGCCGAGATGATTGCCGTGCTGGAACATCCTGCCATTGTGCCTGTTTATGATTTCGGCGAGGAGGATGGTAGTTTGTACCTGGTCATGCGGTATATGCCGGGCAAATCCTTAGCCGACCGTCTGCAAAACGAAACCCTCTCTGAAACTGAAGTCATCAAAATAACACAACGTGTCAGTTCCGCTTTGGAAGAAGCACACAATCATGTACCTGCCATTACTCATAGAGACTTAAAACCGGGTAACGTCCTCTTTGATGGGCAAGGTCACGCCTATCTGACAGATTTCGGCATTGCCAAACAGGGAGAAGGAAACATGACGGCCACAGGGATGGTTTTAGGCACCCCCGGTTATATGAGTCCGGAACAGGTACAAGGCAAGGAAGGTGTGGATTATCGTAGTGATATTTATTCATTAGGTGTCATTCTGTTTGAAATGCTGGCTGGACAACTGCCGTTTCAAGGAGATACACCTATCGAGCAAGCAATGGCCCGTCTATTAGAGCCTCCCCCTGACATCAGAACGTTTAACGCCAATGTAAATCCGCAATGGAATCATATTATCCAGCAGGCGATGAGGAAGGAGAAAAGCGAACGTTACCAATCGGTAGCTGAGTTTTTACAGGATGTCAATCGGATAGCCATAGAAAAATACCAGACGCCAGTCCCCACGCAGCTAGACCAAAGAGCTAATACGCCACCCGTTAAGTCTGATGGGCTGAAATGGGCGGGTATAGCTGTGGCGGGATTGCTGCTATTGTTGCTGGCAGGGTTCATCTGGCGCAACAGCCAGACCCCTCCCATCCCAGAACCCACGCAGACAATTGTTGTTGCAGATGTTCCCGAAATTGCGGCAATACCCATACCCTCGCCAACCGATTCTGTTTTAGCAACCTCTACCAGATTATCTCTGTCGGCTACAGACTCTCCGCCAACGGTGGCAGAGTCACTGGTAAACATACCGCTTCCTTCTGCAACAAACACAGCGCAGCCGGAAAATACGATTCCGCCGGCGCTGCCAATCATAATAACGAGAGAAAAGGACAGAGCGCCTATGATCCAGATACCGGCTGCTACTTTTCTGATGGGCGCGGCCGATACCGATGAAGATGCGCTACCCCATGAACGGCCGTCACACGAGGTCACGCTCGATGCTTTTTATATTGATCAATATGAAATCACCGTAGCCCAATACGCTCGCTTCCTGAATGAAAATGGCGGTTATGTAAGCAAATGTGCTGCATTTACCTGTCTGGCAACCAGCTTTGAAATATTTAGGAGTCATCTGACTAAAAATGACGATACAGATGAATTTGTGGCTGAACCAGGATTTGAAAAATACCCCATCAACAGTGTCAGTTGGTTTGGCGCCGCGGAGTATTGCCGTTGGGCTGGGGCACAACTTCCCACAGAAGCGGAATGGGAATTGGCGGCTCGTGGCACGGACGGCCGTCTCTATCCCTGGGGGAACGATCTGCCTGATAACGGCCGTGCCGTGTTCGGCAGCACCTTTAACGACTTGCAGCCGGTGGATGCGCTGCCTGCCGGAGCAAGTCCCTACAGGGTCTTTAACCTGGCCGGAAATGTATGGGAATGGGTAAAAGACGAGTACAGCGAGACATATTATCAGGAAAGCCCGGCCAACAATCCCGTTAACACATCAGATATTCGCGTCAACCCCAAAGTGCTGCGGGGTGGCGGGTATGACAGCCCCGCCACCGAGCTGCGTACAACAAGCCGCAGTTTCATCGAACCCATAAAATTTCGGGACATCCCCGCCATCGGGTTCCGCTGCGCAATGCAGTCTAATTAGACGTATTTAGGGAATGATCTGAATAAATTTATAATGCTATCAGAGAAATCAATTGGCGATCTGACGCAAATGACGATTGATAATCTGAGAGAACTCAATATAATGCGGGCTGAAATTCGGGTGAGCAAATACAAGGAATTATGGGAAAGACAGGAAGAGATGCACGGCCGTCTGAAGTTACATTGAACTTGATGAAGAGGTACTTTCATGGCGCTTGATTTTCGCAGCCGGTTGTTGGCCGGTGAATTGTTGATTGGCACGATGCTGACTTTGCCCTCGCCGGAAATTGCGGAGATGATGGGGCTGGTTGGGTTTGATTGGCTGTTTGTGGATGGGGAACACAGCGCTTTGGGAACGCGGGAGATGCAGGCGCTTTTGCAGGGGGCGGGGCGGGATACGGCCGTCATCATTCGTCTGGAATCAGATAGCAATACGGCCGTCAAAAAAGCGCTGGACATTGGTGCGGCCGGCATCATTGTGCCCCAGGCCAACTCCGCAGAGCAAGCGGAACGGGTGGTGCGCCGGGCCGAATATCCGCCGATGGGAATACGGGGTGTGGGAGTGACGCGGGCGCACGGGTACGGGCTGCATTTTGCCAATTATGTGGCGCGGGCGAATGAGACGACGGCCGTTATCATTCAGGTGGAGCATGTGACGGCCGTAGCCGCCATTGAAAAAATCGTGCGTGTACCCGGTATTGATGCCGTGTTTGTCGGTCCTTACGATTTGTCCGCCAGTATGGGCAAAATGGGGCAGGTGGCTGACGCCGAGGTTAAATCGGCCATTGACCGGGTGACCCAGGTGTGCCTGGCGGCTGATATGCGGCTGGGGATTTTTGGCCTGTCAGCGGAGGCGGTACGGCCGTATATTGATCAGGGCTACACCTTGATTACGGCCGGGATGGATATGCGTTTACTGGGTCAGGCGGCGCAAAATCTTCTGGCAGTTTTGCAAGCGTAGACACACGCGGCTTCTACGGCTGGTTTGACCAATATCGGCGCCTGTTCTATAATTTTTCCAGCCCCACTTTATTGGGTTAGGAACATATAAAAAGAGATGCAGAAACGGCGTAACTGATCTGATGATTTTATGATGATTGGCTGTTTCTGTTGGATTGTAAGCGACATGATCGAAATGTCAGACAAAAGAATAATGAGACCACATTGTTATGTGCCTGGTCGTCAGGGGGAGTCGCCTTGTTGACCGAGCCTAGCGCGGACCCGCCTGAGCCTGACCAGCCATCCCCACAGCCGAAAAATCACCTGTTACTGAAATTTCTTATTTGCGGAGTAGGACGTATGGCCTTCTTTACGGCCGTATCCCCTGCCTGTTTGCCCAGGAAGTTCAACTTCTCTGAGAAGTTGAACTTCTGATAAATCTGATGACTATTATCCTTATCCTCGTTGTTGTCACCATCATGATCTTGTTTAATGCCCTGTACGTGGCGGCTGAATTTTCCACCGTTTCCTCGCGGCGTACCCGCATTGACCAGATGGCTGGCAGCGGCAATCGTATGGCCCAAATCCTCAGCCCCATCGTCAACGACAGCAAAAAGCTGGACGCCTACGTGGCGACCTGCCAGATTGGTATCACCCTTTCCTCTCTGGTTTTGGGCGCTTACGGTCAGAATGTCATTGCCCAATGGTTGAGCGGCCCCCTCAATAGTCTGATCATTTTTTCTTTGCCGCTGTTGACCCGCTTGGGTCTGGACAGTTCCCAGGCATCCGGGGTGCTGGCTCATTCGGTGGCTGTGCTGATAGTGCTGGCTTTCATCACGACGTTACAAGTCATATTTGGCGAACTGTTTCCTAAATCGGTGGCTGTTCAATACCCGGAAAAGATGGCTTTAGCCGTTGTGACGCCGATGCGTATTTCGCAGGTGCTTTTTTGGCCGCTCACAGTATTGTTTAACGGCAGCGGCCGTTTACTGCTGCGGCTGATGGGAAGGGATTTTGTCGGCGAAGCAGCCCATGCCCATTCCCCGGAGGAAATTGAACTGCTGGTCACCGAAAGCCACCATCATCAAAAACTGACGACGGAGGAGCGGCTGCTGCTGCGCAACGCTTTCCGTTTGCGGGAATTAACGGCGCGTCAGGTCATGCTTCATCGCACCAAGCTGGTGGCTGCCCCGGAGGACAGTACGGTCACCGAGATCATCAATCTTTCTCTGCAACATGGTTTGTCCCGCATCCCTATTTACCGGGAAACGATTGATGATATTGTGGGCTTTGTCCACATCAAGGATATTTTTCGCTTGTATATTAATGAAGAGACAGACCCCTGCCAGGTGCTGCGCGATGCGTTGTATGTGCCAGAGACGATGCCGGTCAATGAATTGTGGGAAAAGCTCAATGCCGGCGGCCAATATATCGCCATTGTCTTTGATGAATATGGCGGCACGGCCGGTCTGATTACCCTGGAAGATTTGATTGAGGAGGTTTTTGGCGAGCTGCAGGATGAGTTTGATGATGAGATGGCCTTGATTTCGCGGGACAAGGACGGCCGTATCTACCTGCGCGGCGATTTGTTAGTTGCAGACGTCAACGAGTACCTGGAACTGGACTTACCGGAAGATCATGATACGTTGAGCGGTCTGGTTATCAGTGAGTTGGAGCGTAAGCCAAAGGTTGGCGACGAGATTGAAATTGGTAAGGTCAACATCCGCGTTGAGTCTCTGGCTGACCCCGGCGTTTCCGAAATTTCTTTACTGCTGCCGCCCCAGGAGCAGGAAGATGAGGACGTCTTTATAGAGTGGGAGTTAGGCGAGCATGATTAAGCTGGTTTTGTACTTTTTGATGCTGCCGGTGGTGAGTGGGATGATGGCCGTGGCTTTTGCTGAGGATACGGCCGTAGCCTGGACAGCCATTCTCATCCCCCTGATTGTTATTCTCTTTCTTGTTCTCCTCAACGGCTTATACGTTTCTGCTGAATTTTCCATCATTGGGGTGCGCCACACCCAATTGGAACAAATGATAGAAGAGGGTGATAAACGGGCGCCTTCCATTTTGGATGTTGTTTCTTCTCGCTTCCGGCAGGATCGATACATTGCTACTGCCCAGTTGGGCATCACCCTGGCCTCTTTGGGATTAGCCATGTACGGCGAACCGCACATCGCCCATTTTCTGGAACCATATCTGGCCCGGCTCTGGTTTGAACCCTCCCCGGAATTAGTAGAAACGTTGGGTTACGTCATCGCTTTGGGCTTGCTGACTTATCTGCACGTCGTTTTGGGGGAAATGGTACCCAAATCTTTGGCCCTGGCCGATGCGCCCCAGACCACGCTGCGTTTGCACCAGCCGATGA
>JAJRTP010000285.1 GCA_024278255.1 Chloroflexota bacterium
AACGACAAGGCAGAGGATGGCAGCGTGACAATGTGAATCCCATGTTGGCTGCTCTTAGCGAATTGCATAGTGGCAGGTTCGAGCAAACGTGGGCGGCAACTCAGTAGGGTCTCCCCACGATTCGTGGCTATACTCTTCCTTTTATAATGCGCCTCAGATAACTCCCGCAGCCGTTCCGCAGCCTGCTCCGTCGTCAAATCGCGCTGGGCTTCGGCCAACATCTCGTAGCCGACCATGAACTTTTTGACGGCGGCAGAACGCAGCAGGGGCGGGTAGAAATGGGCGTGTAACTGCCAATGCACCTGAGATTCCGAAGCAAACGGCGTGCCGTGCCAGCCCATCGAGTAGGGAAAAGAGGTCTCAAACAGGTTGTCGTACCGGATGAGCAGCCGTTTGAGGATGTCGGCCAGAGCATCCCGCTGCCCGTCGTCCAAATCCGGCAGGCACAGGACGGGTCAGACTGATTACCGTTTACCGATAACCGATTACCGGTACTCCGGCAGCCACTCCCCATGCACCTCAAGCAAATTATCTACCAGCGAGCAGATTTGCGCCATATCCAGTTCGGCGGCCGTATGCGGGTCCAGCATGGCGGCATGGTAAATGTACTCTCGCTTGCGAGTGAGGGCGGCTTCTACAGTCAGTTCCTGGACGTTGATATTGGTGCGCATGAGTGCCGCCAACTGGGGCGGCAGCTTGCCGATTTCGGTCGGCTGAATGCCATTGTGATCCACCAGACAAGGCACTTCTACGCAGCAGCCCTGGGGCAGATTGTCAATCAGACCGTTATTGCTCACATTGCCGTAGATAACCCGCGGCTGGCCGGTTTCCCGGCTGTGGATGATGAGCGAACCGTATTCCAGACTGGGTTCCACCGCCAATGGCACATCTTCTGATTCCAGGATTTCCTTCATCTGCTCCCAGGCAGCAATCTGGTTTTCGCAGCGGGAAATGTATTCGTCGAGGGGGATGTTGTATTCCTTGATTAAATCCGGCCGGTCTCGCTTGATGAACCAGGGGACGTATTCGCTAAAATGCTCGCTGGATTCGGTGACGAAGTAACCCCACCGTTTCAGTACCTCGTACCGCACCCGATTCCAGGCCGGTACACGGCCGTCTGCAATCACCTGATGCAAACGAGGGTACAAATCAATACGGCCGTCCGGCGTCACCTGCTCAAATTTCAGGTAAAACGCCATGTGGTTAATTCCGGCGCACAAGTAATTGATTTCCTCTGGGGGGATTTGCAGATCGCGGGCCAATTGGACGGCCGTGCCCTGCACACTATGACACAATCCCACCGTCTTTATAGAAGAAACCCGATCAATGGCCCAGCAGTTCATCGCCATCGGGTTGACGTAATTCAAAAACAACACGTCTGGGCATAACTCCTCCATATCCTGCGTCATCTCCAGCAAAACGGGAATGGTGCGTAAGCCGCGCATGATACCGCCAATCCCCAACGTATCGGCAATCGTCTGGCGCAAGCCATATTTCTTGGGAATCTCAAAATCAAGCACCGTCCCCGGCTTGTAACCGGCCACCTGGAACATGCCAATCGCATAATCTGCCCCAGCCAACGCCTCCTGCCGATCCAGCGTAGCGGTAATCGTGGGCTGCACATCCAGCGTTTGGGCAATTTTACGGGCCACAATTTCCGTCGTGTGCAAGCGCTCCGGGTCAATATCATGCAGGGCAATGTGTGCCTCCGCCAATTCGGGGAAACTGAGAATATCGCCCAGCAAATTTTGGGCGAACACCGTACTGCCTGCGCCGATAAATGTAATCTTGACCATAAAAGTATCTCCGTTTAAGTGGCAAAGTGGTAGGGCTGCTGCAGCAACGTCCTCCGCACCCCTGCTCGATTATACGATGTTAACCTCCTGCTAACGAATTTCATAGACGAATCATTTATGCTATTGTATAGTCTGATAATGAGGATAAAGCTATGAACAGTTCCTTCAAATTAATGAGTATTCGCGGCATTGATCTGCGCATTCATATTACCTTTCCCCTGATTTTGATCTGGGCGGCCTTTCAATATGGCACGGCCGCCGGAGATGCGGTAACCGGAGCGATTTTTGGTGTCGTGGTGATTTTGCTGTTGTTTATCCTGGTGACGCTGCACGAGTTGGGGCACAGTTTTGCCGCCCAATATTACGGCGTACCGGTCAAGCAAATTGTCCTGCTGCCTATCGGCGGCCTGGCGCAAATGTCCCAAATACCGGAAAACCCCAAGCAGGAATTTGTGATTTCGACGGCCGGCCCGGCGGTAAATGTGGTAATGGCTGTGCTGATGGGAGCCATGATCCTGGTTTTTAACATTCCCCTGACAGCCCCATTTACGGGGATCAGCCTGACCTTTGCTGTCATCTTCTCTTATATTTTCTACTACAACATCATGCTGGCCCTGTTTAATCTGCTGCCCGCTTTCCCGATGGATGGCGGCCGTATTTTCCGTTCACTTTTAGCCATGAAGTTGAATTATGTGACGGCCACCCTCATTGCCGGGAATGTGGGTCGGGCTTTGGCTGTCGCCATGGGTATTTATGGCCTGCTCAACGGCGGCATTTTCCTGATGTTGATCGCCTTGTTCATATTCAGCGGAGCCTCTCAGGAAATGATGATGGTGCGCTTTCAGCAGCGGAAACGTCGCGGGGAGATACCAACTCACGTCTATCTAATGCCCGGACACATGGTGCAGGAAGTGCATTCGCCCCACGTACTGGTTCTCAACCCCAATGACAGTCTGGAACAGGCGATGCAGGTGAGGATGCAAGGGATTCAAAACAATTTCCCGGTGGTGCAAAACGGCCGTTACATGGGATTCGTCACAGAGGCGGGGCTGGTCAACGCTTACAAACAGTACGGCCCGGACGTGATGGTTTACGCCGCCATGTCCCCGGCCATCAAACCAGTTTCCCTGGCCACAGACCTGGTGGAAGCGCTGCGCCGCATGGATATGTGGCAGGTAGATGCTTTGCCGGTGACGGACAACGGCCGTCTCCTGGGCATGATCACCCGGCAGCAAATCGAAGCCCTGGTCAGCCCCCTCCCCGCCTGGTCTGAGGAAAACGACCCAAAGATAGCCCGTATTTAATTCTTATCTTCCTGGCTGGATTCCTGAATGGCGGCATAAAGATCATCCAAAAACTGCTGCATGGGGATATTATACGTGTCAGCCACCGTATCCATGTCACAATATGGCCCGATAGCGCAGCCTACACAAGCCAATCTGTAACGGCGAAAGACTTGTGCTGTCTGGGGCCATTGAGTCAAAACCTCATCTACAGTTAGTTCAGCCAAGTTACCTGGGGGCATGATTTTCTCTTGACCGACAGGAACAATAAAAATAGAAACCGCGGTTTCCAAACATCATTTACCATGTAATGTTGCAAAACCGCGGTTTTTTACTTTCCAGATTGGTTCAATCTTAGGATTGAACCAATCTTCACTTACTTATTGTTGCAGGGTGCGGAAATAGGCGATGATGTCCACAATATCTTCATCGGTGAGTGCCGGGTTGCCGCCTTTGGGAGGCATATCCACACCGGTTGTATTTTCCGGGTCACTGGTGGGACGACCAACTTTGATGAAAGCTAACAGTTCTTCGTCAGATTTTCCGCGCACAAATTCACTCTCGGGTATACTTTTGCCCAACCCCTCAATACCTACACCACCCTGACCGTGGCAAGCGATGCAAGTCGAATTAAACAACTCCTCTCCCTTAGCCGCGTCACCAACCGGGGCAGCCGGCACATCTGTAGGCGGCGCAGACTCAGATCCGCCTCCCCCTGACGAGGACGAATCACCACCCCCGCCACAAGCGACGACAAACACCATTAAAAAAGCAACGAAAATAAACAGGCCAATCTTGTTGAGTTTCATATTTCTTCTCCTTGAATATATTATTTTTTGATAGGGACTTATGCCCCTATTCATCCTGATGAATGTGGGCGCTGAGGTCGCCCGGTTTGAGGTTGCCGGCGGCAATACCCTCGTGCAAATCATCCCATGTCGTTAATACCCCGCCGTTTTCTGCCATAAATTGTTCCGCATCCGCCGCATTGGCGAAGGCAGCCAGCCCCCAACCCATCGGCGTAGCCAAATCATCATTCAGCACGTACACGGCCGTATCCGCCTTAATCCATTCCTCCGAATCAAAGTCATGCACCCAGTAAATATGCACATCTTCCTGATTCTGCACATCATACACCAACATACCACCCACATCGTCAAAAAGACGCACGTCGCCAGCGGTCGTGATGTAGGAAGCGGCATAACGGGCCTCGCTAATAATCATGCCGCATTGCTCGCAGATGTCTTCGCCATACCGTATTTCCGGCGGCTCTTCCAGATTGGTACCACCGCCACAGGCCGCCAGGAGAAACACGGCCGTCAAACTCAGCAACAGCCGTCCCACCATCATAAAACACCTCGCCGCTTAAAAATCTGCTGGGCCAGCACCAGAGGAATAAATACCCACAGCAGCAGAATACCGATCAGAAAGGGCAGCAATGCCTGACCATACGTACGCATGGCGTACACCCCGGCCGGCCCCAGCAATTCCAGATTGTCCCGGATGTTGAGAATGGCGGCAATCTTGCACAGTTGCAGCGGAGTCGTCAAGGC
>JAJRTP010000286.1 GCA_024278255.1 Chloroflexota bacterium
AATTATTCTCCACGCGCACAATGCCGCCCCCTTCGTCAATCTGAATGGCCGCATCCGGACTGCTGGAAGCGTAAACCTCGTTATTGGTAATAGTGGCGTTGCGCGTTAAAGAATTAGACATAGTAAAGCCGTCCCCAGCCACATCAAATGCCAGGTTATGATCCAGAACGCTGTCCAGAGAATTGCGCAGTTGAATAGCTTCATCGGCAATGTTATGAAGAATAACGTATTTAATGACAATGTTACTGCACTGAGGCGAGGCCAGAAGGTTAATACAGTCATTACTGCAATTGGTAATCTCCAGCCCGTTTATAGTGATATTGTTGGCTTCCAGATTGACGGCATGAGTTGCGCCATTGCCATCCAAAATAGCCTCATTAGCCGAACCGGGTGTGCGTAAGGCGGCCGTTGTCCGGGGATCAACGTCAGCTTGCGGGCCAAGTAATGTCAATGATTTATTCAGCGTAATTGTTTCCGTATAAATCCCTGCGGCTACCTGCACCTCACCACCGATATCCACCAGATCAATACCTGTTTGAATGGCAGCCACAGCGCAATCGGGAGCCACACCCGGACTGTAATCCACATTAACCGTCCCATTACACAGTGTATCATCGCCGCCAGGACGCACAAAAATGGGCGTAGCGGCTTGTAACCACATCACCACACCCAACAAACCGGTCAAAACAATAACCGGTAACAAAAAATAACGGCTTTTATCTGCATATTGCTTCATTCTGACCTCCAATGGGTAAACGTTCGCCTGACCATTGTTAATTTTCCCAGGGGAAAGCTCCTGCACCTGCGCAAATTATATCGTTGTATCACTTACGGATTTCGTTACACAAAAGGGAATTTACGCCGCGTTCACGAGGCAGTGAGAAGATCAGACAGCACCGGCCGATCTGTCGGGTCGTGGCTGGGATAGACGAGGCGCAGGATGCCGGCAGGGAATTCAACCGAGGTGGCGCAGGAAGAGGAGAAGAGCGGCACGGCCGTTTCCCCAAAAGTCACTCAGGGCATACGGCCGTGCCGCCACATCAGACAAAACAACGTCGGGCGTTAACTGCCCGACCTGCAATGAAGGCACAGACTAAAGCGGCCAGTCACGCAGCATTCGCTCCGACTCTTCCGAATGGGAGCTTTCGTCACGCACCATATCTTCCAACTGCACGGCCAGACCTTTGTCGCCGTACTCGTCCGCCTCTTTGGCGCGTTGGGTGTAATCGGCCGTCGCCTGCCGTTCGGCCGCTAAAATCGCTTCCAGCATCGCCCGATTCGAGTCCGCCGGAGGCACAGGACGGGGCGTCGTCGTCGGTTCACCGCCAAAAGCCACAATTTTATTGGCTAAAAACTGAGCGTGCATCTGCTCATCCGCCACTTCCGTCAGGAAAAATTGGGCTAATTGGGGCCGGTAAGGGCCGGTTGCTTTGGCGGCATAGGTGATGTACTGGATGATGGCGCTCAACTCGCCGGCTAAATCTTCGTTCAGATGGTCAATCAAAGTTTGCTTATCCATTTTTATTCTCCCTTGTGTGTGATTGGCTGGCACTATAGGGCGATTTGGAAAATCGCTCTACGCGCCAGCGTGAATATAAAATTTAGACGCCAACTCAACAGTACAATAATACCTCAAAAAAGCAGCACCCGCCTCCCCTCAATCTCTCACTTCCTCATCCCCTCACCCCCATTTGCCCCTCCCCCCGAACCGCATATAATAATCACTATCTCACAGCAGAGTTACAAACGCAGCCCAGGCAGCAACCTATGAACGGAATCACCCCGGATTTAGAACAGTTTGCCCTCACCTTATACGATATTGGCGCTGTCCAGATTGGTAAATTCAAGCTGCACAGCGGCAAAAAGACGCGCATCTATCTCGATTTACGCATCCTGGTTTCCTTTCCGCCCGTTATGCACCAGGCCGCCGCCATCTACCGCACCATCCTGGAAACGCTGGAGTTCGATTTGCTGGCTGCCCCGCCGCTGGCCGGACTGCCTCTGGGCACGGCCGTCAGCCTGGACATGAACGTGCCCATGGTCTTCCCCCGTAAAACGGCCAAAAGTTACGGTACAGGCAAGGCGATTGAAGGCGTCTGGGAAGTGGGGCAAACGGCCGTCATCATAGACGACGTCATTACCTCCGGCGACAGCATCCTGCAAGCCATCGTCCCCCTCAAAGCCGCCGGGCTGCAAGTGCGCGACGCCATCATCCTGGTAGACCGGGAACAAGGTGGCCGGGAAACCCTGGCCGAAAACGAATACATCCTACACGCCGCCATGACCATTCGCCAACTCCTGGCCATCCTGGAAAGCCACGACCGGATTAGCAGTAAGCAGCGGGCGAAGGTGCTTAAATCGTTAGAATGACCAGGTGAAGGGGTGACAAGGTGAGGGGGTGAGGTGTGAGGAGATGAGGGGATAAGGGGATGAGGGGAAACGACCACCCGACTACCCGACTACTCGACTACCTGACTACCCGACCACCCGACTACCGGACTACTTATGACCCGAAAACAAGCCCACGATATTCTCCATTACGAAAAAAACTCGCTGGACGTAATTTTTCGGCCGCAAAGCGTAGCGGTGATTGGCGCGACGGAGAAAGAAGGGCATGTCGGCCGCATCGTCCTCTGGAATTTGCTGCATAATGACTTTGGCGGCGCGGTCTTCCCCGTCAATCCCCATCACAAAAGCATCCTGGGCCAGCCCGCTTACGCCAGCGTGGGCGATTTGCCCGAGCCGGTAGATTTGGCCGTCATCGTCACCCCTGCGCCCACCGTGCCGGACATCATCCGGGAATGTGTTGATGCGGGTGTGCAGGGAGCCATCGTCACTTCGGCCGGTTTTAAGGAGATGGGGGCGGAAGGGGCGGCGCTGGAGGAAGCGGTCTTGCAAGAAGCGCGGCGGGGGCGGATGCGCATCATCGGCCCCAACAGCCTGGGGGTGATGAATCCGCATCTGGGGTTGAACGCCACCTACGCCACCGCCCTGGCCCGGCCCGGTTCGGTGGGCTGCATCAGCCAGAGCGGGGCTTTATGTACGGCCGTCCTCGACTGGAGCTTCACCCAAAACGTCGGCTTCAGCGCCTTCGTCTCCATCGGTTCCATGATGGACGCCGACTGGGGCGACCTCATTTACTACCTGGGGGACGACAGCAAAACCAAAAGCATCCTCCTCTACATGGAATCCCTGGGCAACGCCCG
>JAJRTP010000287.1 GCA_024278255.1 Chloroflexota bacterium
ATATTCATTGAACTCGCCAACGCGCAGTCCTGTGACTGCACGGAAAACTACTGGGTGCTTTTTTAATCTTGTATATCGAAATATCATGTCTCTATCCTAGAGCATGTTTTATTATGAAACAAATCTACTGAACACTGACCTCCGGCAATTGGGTCATCGCTTCCGCAATATCTTCTTCAGGGTATTCGTAATCTTCCAATTCGTCGTTGAAATACGCCTCATAGGCCGCCATGTCAAAATGGCCGTGACCAGACAGGTTGAAAGCAATCACTTTCTTCTCACCTGACTCTTTACATTTCAACGCCTCGTCAATGGCTACACGAATTGCATGGGCTGTTTCCGGCGCCGGCACAATCCCTTCGGCCCGGGCAAACTGGACAGCAGCTTCAAACGTCTCCAGTTGATGCACCGCTCGCGCTTCCACATCCCCGTTCTCCACCAGAGCGCTGACTATCGGCGACATACCGTGATAACGCAGCCCGCCAGCGTGGATGCTGGGCGGAATAAACGTGTGCCCCAGCGTGTACATTTTAACGACAGGAGCCATAGCGGCCGTGTCGCCAAAATCAAACACATATTCCCCCCGCGTCAATGTGGGGCAGGAAGACGGTTCGGCCGCAATCACCTTCGTGTTCAACCCATTAGTGAAATTTTCCCGCAGAAAGGGGAAGGCAAACCCGGCAAAGTTAGAGCCGCCGCCAGCGCAGCCAATGATAATATCCGGGTATTCACCAGCCATCTCCATCTGTTCCAATGCTTCCAAACCAATCACCGTTTGGTGCAGCAGCACGTGGTTCAACACAGAACCCAGACTGTACTTTTTCGTCCCGCCAGAGGTAGCAGCTACTTCTACTGCCTCAGAAATGGCCATACCCAAAGAACCAGGAGAATTGGGGTTTTCGGCTAAAACGGCACGGCCGTACTCCGTGCGATCAGACGGGCTGGCGTACACGTCCGCGCCATACGTGTGCATCACCATCCGCCGGTACGGCTTCTGCTGGTACGATACTTTCACCATATACACTTCCAAATCCAGGTCAAAGAAATTGCAGGCCATCGCCAAAGCCGAACCCCACTGCCCGGCGCCCGTTTCCGTCGTCAGTGCCTGTGTGCCCGCTTCCTTGTTATAAAACGCCTGCGCCACCGACGTATTCGGCTTGTGCGACCCCACCGGACTGGCACCCTCATACTTATAGTAGATGTGCGCCGGGGTATCTAACGCCTGCTCCAACCGCCGCGCCCGGAACATAGGCGTCGGCCGCCACAGCTTATAAATCTCCCGCACAGGCTCCGGAATTTCAATATACCGCTCCGGACTCATTTCCTGCATAATCAGGCTCATGGGAAACAAAACACTCAGGAAATCCGGCGTCACCGGCTCCATTGTGCCCGGATGCAGCACTGGCTGCGGCGCTACCGGCATATCGGCATTGATGTTGTACCACGCCTGCGGCAGCTTACTCTCATCCAACAGATATTTCACAGAATCACTCATCATAATCTCCTTTTGTGGGGTAATTGGTAACCGGTAATTTGTAATTAACCAGTTACCAATTACCAATTACAAAACAAAAAACGCCCTCGTCCCATTAGGTGAACTCTCATTCGCCTAAAGGGACGAGAGCGTGTAATTACAACTCCCGCGGTGCCACCCTGCTTAAGCTGGGAACAAAAAATGCGCCAAATCAGCGCATCCTCTAAAGCCAGCCTCTCTCGTTTCGGCTCGCAAATGATCATTTGTAAGCCTATGTCCTGATAACGGTGGCACTTCCGACTCAAGCTACTGACCATGGTGTTCGCTTGAGCAACTCCTCGGCCCATTCATCTGCCGCGCTGTTATTGACCTTCCAGCCCCAGGGTCAACTCTCTAAAACCCGCTTGACAGACTACTCTTCCGATTCACTGTTGTTACATGTTCAATTGAAAAGATAGTAGCAAAAGGGATGATCGTTGTCAAGATATAGGATCAATGTCCCAATTTTCCGGCCAGGAGACCTCTGTAATGTTTTTCGTAATATTTTGTAAGTATATATTTAAGCGAGGTTTGATAAACCTTATGGGTGGCGCTAAACAATCATCACACCAACATCACAGCGCAAAGATGCTCACATCGTAACCACATCACAGCCGCATTGTTGTCATCATCGTAACCGCACCGCTGTTAACATGGGAGAATCATCATAGTACGAACAGCATCACAGCGAACAACGCAGCCACATCGCCGCTAACATCGCAGCCGCACTGAGGCCAACATCACAGCCGTATCACAGTCAGGTTTTGCGTTACCCATTTCATTAAAGGGCTTAGACCTAAATCGTTCCCCAAAACATTCTCAGGTCTAAGCTCTTTTATTTTGCCTGTCGGACGATTTTGTAAATCACCCTACAAAAGATCAACTCTCTAAATATCCCAGCAATGCCTGCAAACCAAGTAAATAGCTGCGCACACCAAAGCCACTAATCTGCCCCACACACACCGCTGCCAAGACCGATTGGTGGCGAAAAGCCTCGCGGGCATGGATGTTGGACAAATGCACTTCTACCACCGGCAAACCTACGCCGACAATCGCGTCACGCAGGGCATACGAGTAATGCGTAAACGCACCGGGATTGATGAGAATCCCATCCGCCCATTCCCGCGCTTCATGGATGGCGTCAATGAGCGCGCCTTCGTGATTCGATTGCAAAAAGCGTAACTTTGTCTGGTAACTGGCGGCCTGCTCAACCAGCAGTTGGTTGATGTCGTCAATTGTTTGACGGCCGTACACCTCAGGTTCACGTGTCCCCAGGAGATTCAAGTTCGGGCCGTGTAATACCAGAATGTTACGCACTATCGTTTCTCCATGTATTATCATCATAATGAGGATGTGACGGCCGTCAAGCACCTAAGTGCCAATCTTTACTTAATTTTAACGGACGGGTCTGCCTGTACTACTGCTAAAGTCTGCATCACGGCCGTTTCCGGCACATCCTCCGCCACAAAAACATCCCCCACATCCCGCAGCAAAACAAAACGCAGCCTACCCGCCGCCTTCTTCTTGTCACTGAACATCGCCCGGTACTGCGCCTGGGGCGGCAAATCGGCCGGAATGCCGTCAGGCAGATTGGCATATTCTAACGCTGCTTCAATCCGCCCCTGCAAATCTGGCGAACAGTACCCCAGCCGGGCGGACAAATTGGCCGCCGCGACCAATCCCATGGCCACCCCTTCCCCGTGCCGGATGCGATACTGGCTGACCTGCTCAATAGCGTGACCAAACGTATGGCCCAAATTGAGTGTGGCGCGACGGCCGTGTTCAAACGGGTCTTCCTGCACCACCAACTGCTTCACCCGGATGGCGCGAGTGACCAGGGATTGGAGATCGCCAAAAGATTTTCCACTTTCCAATCTCTCAAATAAATCCACATCCCCAATCAAGCCATGCTTAATCACTTCCGCCATCCCGGCAGACAATTCTTCCGAAGGGAGGGTTTGCAAAGTGGCGATGTCGGCGAGTACGGCCGTAGGCTGCTTAAACGCCCCCACCAGATTCTTCCCCTGAGGTAAATCCACGCCCGTCTTCCCCCCCACAGAAGCATCCACCATCGCCAGCAAAGAGGTAGGGCACTGCACAAAATTAACGCCGCGCATGTAGGTAGCCGCTACAAATCCAGCCACATCTCCCACCACGCCGCCACCCAAAGCCACAACCATACTGTCCCGATCCATCCCAGCGGCCAACAACTGCTCATACATGCCATTGACCGTCGCCAGTGTTTTATTCTGCTCCCCGGCCGACATCGTAATCACGCAAGCCGTGTCCGGGATGGCCTGAGCATATAACGACCCCACGTTGCTATCGGTGATGAGAGCGATACGGCCGTCCACCCCCGCCAATTCCCGCAGCCGCCCCAACAATCCTGTCCCCACATAAACGTTATACTGCCCGCCAGGATGAGTAACCGTCAATACATCCACATCTTCACGCATCACGCATCACGCCTCACGTCCAGCCAATACTCCAACGTATCCGCCAATGACTGGTACAAGGGAATTTCTGGCCGCCAGCCTGTATCCCGCTCAATTTTCGCGTAGCTGCCGTACAGACAAGGCGTGTCCGACGGCCGCATCCGCTCCGGATCATACTCAATCACCACATCCACGTCTGCCAGTTCCGCCAGTTTGGTCAGCACAGTGTTAATCTTCACCGGCTGGCCGGAACAGATGAGGTACGTTTCCCCCGGTTTACCCGCTGCCGCCAGCCGCCGGTAAGCCCGCGCCACATCCCGCACGTCCGTAAAATCCCGCTGCGCGTCCAGGTTGCCGACGGACATGCGGTTGGCTTTTTGTCCCAGTTTGATGGCGGCAATCTGGCTGGCAAAATCGGGTACGACGAAGCCCAATGCCTGGCGCGGGCCAATATGGTTAAACGGCCGTGCCTCCACCACCGGCAGCTCAAAACGCTGCCAAAACAGAGGAACCAACTGCGCCGCCGCCCATTTGCTCACGCCGTAAGGGTGGTGCGGCTGGGGCGGGATTTGTTCGGTGATAGGCATCTCTTCCGGGGAAATAATGCCGTACATATCAGCGCTGGTGATGACGACGACACGGGGACGGCCGTAACTCACCGCCGCGTCCAACACATTTGCCGTCCCCACCGTATTCACCGCCAGCGTAGACCCCGGAATCTGCCAGGAAAGGGCCGGGTACGCCTGCCCGGCCAGATGGTAGATGACATCGGGGCGGGCTTGGGTTACGGCCGTTTTCAACCCCGCCACATCCAGCAAATCCCCCAACACCACCTGCACCCCATCCGGCACAGCCTGCCGGCTCGTTGCCGGGTGTTCCAGCGCCGTAATCTCATGCCCTTCTCCTAGCAACTGCTCCACCAGAAACGATCCGGCAAACCCTGTGGCCCCCGTCATAAAAATACGCATAATCTCTCCTGTCTTTGAAGTGTCCTGCCCATTATACATGCCCCACGCCGGTTGTGCCGAAAAACTATGGGCAGCAAAAAATATACTGCCGGTCGGATACCAGGACATTGAGAGAATCTCGCGTATTCAATTGCGTTTCTTTTATTTGAATTTCCGGGATTGTACTAATCCCTGCGCCGCCACCAGTGCAAAATAGTGCTGCCGTCATTAAAACCCAGGGGGATCAGAGCGCCCACACAAAATACAAAGAAATTCTCCGCCGCCAGAAAGGCGGCCAGATAAACGAAGAAGATACCCAACGGCCGTAAGAAAAAAGTCAGCAGCACCCCGATCAAGCTCAACAGCAAACTGGCTATCGGCCCGCCCAAAGCCCGAAACAGATGAATATCGGCCGGTAAATCCTCCTCATCTTTGGGGTAAATAGACACGCCCAACAGCCAATGCAGCCGCACCTGCACCATAGGATATCCCACCTGCCGCGCCGCCAACGCATGGCCCATCTGATGCCAAACCTCGGAAAACCAATGGAGGAAAACAGCCACCAGACTGCCCGCAAGAACAGCAACCGGAGCAAGCGGCAGCAGCCACAAGCCCAAACCAACAAATATCACCCACAAGATGAGAGAGCCGGGGATGGCCGACTGCACAGCATAAATCTGCACCCCCATCACCCGGCCTAAAGACCAATTTTTCATATTTATCAAGCAGGGCGATTTGAAAAATCGCCCTGCAACTTATTGACCCAACTCTGCCTCAATATAAGCGGAAAACGCTTCAAAGGGCTGCGCGCCGGAAAGGAAACGGCCGTTAATAAAGAAAGCCGGCGTCCCACTCACCCCCACGTCAATCCCCTCATTCAAGTCAGCCATAATCGCCTCCTCATACCGGTTCTCCTGCACACACTGGCCAAAAGCCGCCTTATCCAGACCCAATTCCGCCGCGTAACCGATGAAAATCGTCTCCGCCTGTCCGTTGGCCCAGGCATCCTGATTCTCAAACAACTTGTTGTGAAATTCCAGATAGGCGCCCTGTTCCCCGGCACAGCGGGCCGCATTAGCCGCCGCCACTGCCTGCGGATGAATCCGCGTCAGAGGGAAATCCTTAAACACATAACGCACCTGACCCGTATCAATATACTGTTCCTGAATGAGCGGGAAGGTTTGCTGAAAATGACGGCCGCAGAAAGGGCACTGGTAATCGGTATATTCAATCAACGTCACCGGCGCGTTAGGATCGCCAATGGAATGCGCCTCATCCGTGGGGATGTCCACCGGGCCGGCCGGTGTCGGTGGCTGCGGCGGCTGATTTTGCTGCTCCAGATATGCCTGATACGCTTGCCGCGCCTGAACCTCAATCGCATCTCCAATCCCGTCATTCTCACCCAACTCAATCACATACTCAAATACATCATACGGCTGCGCCCCGGATACCAGATAGCCATTAATGAAGAAGGCCGGCGTTCCCGTCACACCCAGAACAGACCCTTCTTCCAAACTGGCCTGAATACTGTCCGGATACTCACTCGTACTGACACATTCCTCATACGCCTCCATATCCAGATTCATATCCTCCGCCAAGCTGGCAAAATGGGCCGTTGCCGCCTCATCCCCCACATCGCTCCAAACTGATTGGGAGGCAAAGATAGCATCGTGCATTTCCAGATAAGTATCCTGTTCCCCGGCACAGCGAGCGGACAAAGCCGCTTCCCTGGCTTCCGCATGTAGCTGATCCAGCGGGAAATCCTTGATAACGTAATACACCCGACCGGTATCAATCATATTTTCAATCAACTGGGGCATCGTTTCTTGCGAATGCCGGTTGCAGAAGGGACATTGGTAATCGGTATATTCCACGATGGTTACAGCCGCATTCGGGTCACCCATAGCAAAAGCCGTCGTATCGCCATCCAGGGCAATGGCTGCCGGGGTAGGCACGGCAAATTCCGGGGGTAATTCGTTGTCCTGCGCTTTCACAGAAGCCAGTTCCCCCCCATCGGAAATAGTAGCAAACGCCTGCTCAAAAGTGGCTAAGGGCTGCGCGCCAATCAAAGGCTGTTCGTTGATGAAAAAGCTGGGCGTACTGCGCACCCCGCGTGACGCGCCATAGGCCAAATCAGCCTCAATCTCGTCGGCGTACTTATCGCTTTCCACACAGGCCGTATATTGCGCCATCTCCAGCCCCACTTCTTCGCCATAGGGAATAAACACGTCGCTGCCGCCAACGGTAGACCACTCCGGCATCTTCTCAAACAGGAGATCGTGCATATCCCAATAATAGGTGATGCCCTGCTCCCCGGCACAGCGGGAAGCGTTAGCGGCCCCGGCCGCTTGAGGATGAATACTGTTCAGGGGAAAATCATAAAAGATCAGCCGGACTTCCCCATTAGCAATCTGGTTTTCCTTGATGGAGGGCATTGTTTGCTGGAAAAATCGCTGGCAAAAGGGGCACTGGAAATCGGAAAATTCTTCCAGCACGATGGGCGCGTCGGGACTGCCCATGTAGGGACGGCCGTCTTCCGTAAAGCCCATCTCAATCCCACCGACCACTTACTGAGCGACTGGATTAGCCGCAATAGATGAAGGGATGGCCGGCGCAGCGGCATTTGTCGGCCGGGGATTACTTGTCGTGGCTTCGGCTGATTCCGCCGGGATATTGGACTCAGCTTCCCCCTCAACGGCCGTATCCGCCGGCCCACATGCTGCCAAAAAGAACACGGCCGTTACCCAAACGGCCGTCAGAATAAAAAAGCGTTGTTGTTTATAAACAGTCATAAAAAATCTCTCTTCTCACTCGTTATTGATTCGTCACCAGTCTGCACTTGTGTTAGACTCTTGTGTTTGTTTCAAAAATTATTTGTTCTTGGTCATTGGGTAATCAGGTGATGGTCAATAACTCAATTACCCAGTTACCTGATTACCAACTTATCTTAGTGGAATTGTGGGGAAGATACCAACATTGACCCGGTTTGCTTTATTGGTTTTAATCTTCATCGGATACACTGTAGCCACTCGGTCTACGGCCGTATTCGCCCAAAGCAGCGGCATCACCAGTCCGGCGTCAGGAGACGTTATTTCCGGGCAGGTAACAGTGATGGGCACGGCCGTACACCCCGATTTCTTGCGCTACGAACTGGCCTTCCTCAACCAGTCAGCCGGGGCAACAGATTGGGTCGTCTTTGCCGACGGTGTCAACCAGGTGACAGACGGCGTTCTGGCAGTGTGGGACACGACAGCCGGGCGAGGCAGCGGATCGCCCGTTTTCCCCGACGGCCGTTACCAATTACGTCTGCGCATCGTCAAAACTGATTACAACTACGATGAATACTTCGTCACCGGTCTGACCATCAGCAACGAAGGCCCGACCCCCACACCGACGCCGGATGAGACGGCCGTAGCTGCTACGGGAACGGCCGTGTCCGCTCCGGCGCAGGGCACAACAGAAGGGGGCGTACTGGTACCAGCCACACCCATCCCCTCCCTGACGCCGTTTCCCACGCCCACGCCGCCGGCCACGCCCGCCCCGCCACCAGACAGCGGTACATCTGGGGACGCAGCGGCAGACAACCAGGGCGGGCTGGCCGCCCAACTGGAAAATGCCAATACCAGCCGCATCGGTCAGGCATTTTGGTTAGGCGTCAAAATCAGTATCGGTATTTTTGCCCTTTTTGCTCTCTACCTGATTCTACGCGGCATTTTCCGCTGGTTGTGGCGGGTGGTTTGGGTCAAAAAAGTTAGAGGCGACGACCTGATTGACTGACAAAACCTATAAAACCGCAGAGAACGCAGAGACCGCGGAGGTTTATACAAGAGAGAAAACTCCGCGTCCTTGTATATTGAAAGAGTACATTAACAACAACGAATAGCGAAAAACACCGATTTGTGGCAAGCTTTTTTCTGGAGGTCCGAAGCGGCGACTGAATGCGAGTGAGGCGCATGGCGGCCTCGGCGCGGAGATTGTCGTTTGGACTGCCCGGAAGACCCGATTGGGAACATTGAGACTGCTTTACCAGACAGGTCTCGAATAACATGCAAGGCTGGGTTTGATGCTTGGAACTGGTGGAACCGGGCCAATGCCGCTTCGATTATGCCTCCCTGAGATTAGATATCCCGTTTTTTACAAAATAAAGGAGGTGTCTGATGAACACTCGTGTTATCGGTATTGACCTGGCCGTGAGCGCCAAGCACAAGGCCATGATTTTTGACCCGGCCTGCAATGAGTTTGTTGGCAAACAGATTGTCTTTCGTCCCCGGCCGCAGGAGATGGACCGGTTACTCAACCGGGCGCGGCAGGGCGCGCCGGCCGATGTTCAGCTTATCGCCGTTCTGGAAGCGACTGGAATGGCCTGGTATCCCGTCAGCGTCTATCTGGAACGCCAGGGAGTCACTGTCTATCGCATCAACGGCCAGAAAACGAAAGATTTTCGCCAGGCTTTCTGGAAGCATACCAGCAGCGACCAGATCGATTGCCGGATACTGGCCCGTCTTTACTACATCGCCCCCGACCGCTTGCACCGCTGCCCCTTGCCTGACGGCCAACTCCTGGATTTGCAGCGGGCCTGCCGCGCCTATGCCCGGTGGCGGGAACAGGACACGGCCATGCAGAATCGTATGCAAGCTGTTGACCAGTGGGCCTGGGGCGGCCTGCGCAAATTGGTCCCAGCCGCGGCCCAGCCCTGGATGCGGGAACAGTGGTACAACCCCTGGCATGTGTTAGCCGCCGGTAAAGACCGGTTGGCAGCCGCCTGGGAAACCTTTCCCGCCGCTGAGAAAACCGGTACCGCTTGGATTGACCGTTGGTTGCTCCGCGCCCAGGAAATGACCCTGCTCTATGGTTCACAGCAGATGGTTGGCTACGATGCCCTGCAAGCGGATATGCGTCAGTACCTGCGCCTGCGGCAACTGTACGCCCAAGAGCAAGACCGTCTTACCCAGGAAAAAATCCTGCCCCTTTATCAGCAGCTTTTTCCTGATTGTCCGCTGACCTCTATTTGGGGTATCGGCTCACAAAGCGCCGCCACTTACCGCGCTTTTATCCATGACATCAACCGTTTCCCGACAACCGCTTGCTTCCGTCGCTGGTGCGGTATTACGCCCCGCAGCCATCAGAGCGGCGAGGCGGAAGCCAAAGGCTTGCCTCTGTCCAAGGCCGGTCCCAATCTCATCAAGGCAACCCTTTTTCTCAATGCCGAAGTGGCCCGGCAGTGGGATGTGCAAATCGCCTACATTTACCATCAGCAGATGGTGCAGTACGGCAAACATCATCTCAAGGCTGTTTGCGCTTGCGCTTCCCATCTGGCCAACCGCATCTATGCCGTTTTGAAGGAACAACGGCCGTATCAATTGCGCGACCTCCGGGGGCGGCCGATTTCCCCGGAAGAATCCCGCCGGTTATGTTTGCAGTACGCTGTCCCCGAGGAGATACGGCGGCGAAATAACAAACGCTTCCGGCGCAACAAGCGAGAGCAAGCCATTGAAAAGCGCACCCAAAAACGGCAGCAACGCGGTTAAATGAATGAAAGGCTTCCCGGAAGCCGTTTTCAAACCCAACCCGAGAGGCCTTTCCAACCAAACTGAATATAGTTTAATGGATTTTTGGGCGGTGTCAAAAGCATATTTGGCCCGTGGATGGCTTTGTATTGCCTTTCGCTATTCGATTGTTAATGTGCTATGTTCTTGACAAAATTTAGAACATCTCCGC
>JAJRTP010000288.1 GCA_024278255.1 Chloroflexota bacterium
AGGTTCTGTATATTCATTGAACTCGCCAACGCGCAGTCCTGTGACTGCACGGAAAACTACTGGGTGCTTTTTTAATCTTGTATATCGAAATATCATGTCTCTATCCTAGAGCATGTTTTATTATGAAACAAATCTAGTAATCAGTGTGCAGTTTTCAGTGCAGGCTGCCTCTGGTAAGCGCCCACTGAAAACTGATTACTGACACTATTGCGCCAGAGCTTCCTTTGCCACTTCTACCACCGCGGCAAACGCAGCTTCATCCCGCACAGCCAGGTGCGCCAGAGCCTTGCGGTCCAGGTCCACTTCAGCCAGCTTCAATCCGTGCATAAAACGGCTGTAACTCAGGTCATGCAGCCGGGCAGCCGCGTTAATGCGCGTAATCCACAGACGCCGGAACTCCCGGCGGCGCACGCGACGGTCCCGATACGCATACCAATAAGATTTCATCATGGCCTCATTGGCGCGGCGGAACAATTTGCTCCGCGTGCCCCATTGGCCTTTGGTCATCTTTAAGATTTTCTTGTGACGACGTTGGGTGGTAAACCCACCTTTAACTCTCATAATTCATACCTCGCATTTGTGTGCAACTGGCGCTCAAGCCATTTCAGTTTGCAGTATTCAGTTTGCAGTATTCAGTAAAATCCCACTGAACACTAAAAACTGAACACTACACACTAAAAAAACCGAGGCCAGGCAGCGATATTATTCCCAATAAAATTAAGCCGGCGGATTGGCCTTATATTTCCGCATGTACGGAGCCAGACGCAAAATACGTTTGCGATCGCCTTTGCTTTCCACAACCAGCATCTTATCAAAGAGGTTCTTTGTTCGCTTTGATTTACGCCGGCGCAGATGGCTTTTGCCGCCTTTGGTGCGCACAATTTTGCCTGTACCCGTCATACGGAAGCGTTTGGCTGCCGCCTTGTAGGTCTTCAACTTATACTTCTTCTTTTTTGCTTTTGCCATCTTATTTACCCTCATAAAAAAACCCCTTTCAGGGGCTTTCTGAAATAACAAAGTTTATTCTAAAATTTATAATCATCAGGAAGATGGCGCCAACAGCAGCGTCATAGACCATCCTTCCAGCTTCGGTCTTTGCTCGATTTCCGAAATGTCGTCCAGTTCTTCGGCAATTTCTTCCAGTAATATCTGCCCTAATTCAGGATATGTAATCTCTCTGGCCTTAAAACGAACCTGAAATTTAACTTTTTTGCCTTCACTCAACCATTGGCGCGCTTTCTTTATATGAACATCTCTGTGAAAAGACGATATGCGCGGTGTCAATCGAATGGTTTTAATCTCGATTTGTTTTTGCTGCTTCCGAGCTTCCCGTTCCCGTTTTGTTTTTTCATAAGCAAACTTGCCGTAATCCATAATACGACAAACGGGAGGTTTGGCGTTAGGCGCTACTTCGACCAAATCAAGATTGGCTTCTTCCGCCATTTGCAAGGCTTTGCTGGTGGGTACAACATCATGATTATCACCATTTTGATCAATTAATCGTACCTCACGAGCTCGAATGCGGTTATTCGTTCGATAATTTATCGTGATTGGTTTTGGTTTTGCCCGTCTTCTTCTGCGAATAGCTAAATCTCCATTTTTGTTTAGGGCAATAATTTTTGCCCCGATAAACAACAAATATTCCGGCCTTCTCGACCGGAATGATGGCAAGATAATAACACATGCTCAGGAGTACGTCAAACGTACTACGTATTGCGTATTGGGTAACTTTGCTACGCAATACGCAATACGCAATACGTCTTACGAGTCCGTTTTCAGGTCAGCCGAGACGACAATACGCTGGGTATTTATGCGGTAAGGATAGCAGGAGATCAGCGTGGTACTGGCATAATCAGTCGGTTTCATAACAGTTACATCGGTGGGGTCTACGATGTCAATTTGAGTGACGACGTAGGTGTAGCTGCGCACATCAGTCTCTACAATGATTTCATCTCCGGGAGAGAGTTGGTCCAGGTAACGGAATATTTCGCCGTAAATGTCGTTGTGGGCGGCAAATACCATGTTGCCTGTCTGCCCGGGTTGGGCAGAACCAATATGATGGCCCACGCCCCGTTTTAGCTGCTCCCAATCATAAACGCCCTCTACTACAGGATGGTTGACGCCGATGGCCGGTATTTTGATGACGCGGGCTTGCTCCGGGCTGGGGGTGGGAAGGGGCGGCGGCTGGTAGGCTTGCATAACGGGCAGCAGGTGGGCTGGTATGTCACCCGATTCGACAGGTTCGGGGGAACGTCCCTCTACGTAGCGATGGCCTGTGGGCAGGACGACGAGGTCAATGACAGGTGTGGCGGTAGGGGTTGGCAGCTCCAGGGCGGCGACTTCGGCGCGTTGGGCTTGATCCAGTTCCGTGTTGAGTTCGCTCTGCACACCCCACAGGCTGTAGAGAACGAAGAAGAAGCCCAACACGGCGCCAACTTCAATCAGGAGGAGGGTTTTGTTGAACAGCCAGCGGGCTTTGCCGGTTTTTCGGGGCGGGGATGTGGTGTGGGCAGAGACGGCCGTATCCCCAGCCTCATCATCAGTCAACAGCGTGTAATTTGCCATGGCCCCGGTAGGCAGAACTTTCGGCCGGTCCAACTGCGGCTGATCCGCCGGAGGCGTCAAGCCGGCGACTTCTACCAGGCGGCCTTCCTCCTTTAACCGCTTTAAGCGTTGTTGGCGCAAGGCCCGCTTTTTACGGTAAAGGATTTGCTCCAGTTCATCTACAGAGAGATGCTCGACCCCGTTTTCTTTGCTCATGTGCTTAATAATAGACCGATTTTAACAATATGTAAAGTAGAGCGTGTTACGTATTGCGTATTTTTCACGCAATACATTATGGGACGGTTAGAGGGGACACGGCCGTATACGTTTCCACAACATCCCCATTTTCATCCAGCACAGGCAGCCGCTCGCCGGAAGCGCGATCATACAAGCCGACGATGGCCGGGTAGCTGCCGGGCGCAGTATCGGGCGGAATGGGAATCGGGTGGATTTGCAGGATAATGTCCCCTGCTTGCCAGTCCCAGGAGGGGGCTTCCAGAGAGTCGCGCTGGGCCAGGGGACGGCCGTTTTCATCCAGAATTTGGGTGAACATGACCAGATCGGTGGTGAACAGGGGTGGTACGCGGGGGCCGGCGCGCTCCGGGTCTGTCACTTGCCAGACGGTGAGCAGTTGGGCTGTTTCGCCGGGAGACACGGCTGTATCCAGCCATTGGGCATGTTTCAGGGTGATGGCATCGTTGAAATTGACGGCCGTACCCCCCGCCAACCAATCCGCCAGCTCGGAGCCATCCAACTGATAGACG
>JAJRTP010000289.1 GCA_024278255.1 Chloroflexota bacterium
GAAGTGTTCAACTTTGCCTACGGCCAACAGCTTCTCATCGGCACCATGGCTACCTGGTGGTTCTGGTCGGAAGACGGCCTGGGGCTGCCCTTGTGGCTGGCTATCATTTGCGCGCTGGGCGTCTCCATTGTCCTGGCCTTGCTCATTGAACGGCTGGCTTTACGCCCCCTTACCGGTCAACCCCTCTTGACCATCATATTGATGACCTTGGCCCTCTCCCAGATATTACAAGGCTTGACCATTCTCGTCTTTGGCACAGTACAGCGCAACTTCCCCGTCATATTTGACATCAGCAACCCCTACAAAATCAAGACCCCTTTCATCTTCAACGATAACAACATTACCGTCATTTTGCGCCAAAATCTGGTCTGGTCTTTTGTGGTAGCTATGGTGTGCGTGGCTATTTTGTGGCTGTTTTTCCAATACACCAACACCGGCCTGTCCATGCGGGCCACGGCCGAAGACCACGAGACGGCGCAAAGTGTGGGCATCCGCATCAATCGCGTTTTTGCCCTCTCCTGGGCCATTGCCGGCATCATCGCCACCGTTGCCGGGATATTGGTGGCCACAGCCAGCGGCCTGGACTTGAGTTTGGTGATTGTGGCCCTGGCCGCTTTCCCGGCGGTCTTGCTGGGCGGTCTGGATTCAATACCGGGGGCGGTTGTGGGCGGCCTGTTGATTGGTTTGGCGCAGGGCTTGGTGGCCTTGCCCAATGATAGTTTTATTTTTGGCCCGGATGTGGCTCTGGCTGTGCGCAGTTCCCAGGCCATTGCCCCGTATGTTATCTTGCTTATTGTGCTGTTGATTCGGCCGGAAGGATTATTCGGCCGTAAACGGATCGAACGTATCTAACGAGAAAAATTCATGGCTGTTATTCGACCCGCAGGTGATTACGATACTTCTTACGAACAGGATATGGCTGTCATTCGCAAGCGATGGCAGTTGGCGTTACTGCTGGCTATGCTGGCAGCCCTGTATACCTTACCGCTCTACACTTCCAGCGCCACCGTTTCCTTTGTCAACCGCGCGGCCATCTTCATTATCGCCGTCCAGGGCTTAAATATCTTGACCGGTTACACCGGCCAGATTTCCTTGGGGCAGGCGGCTTTTATGACAGTAGGCGGCTATGTTTCCGCTTTGCTCATGGGCGTGTGGGGCTGGAACTTTTTTTTGGCTTTGCCGGTAGCCGGTTTGATGGCCGGGCTGGTGGGATTATTCTTTGGCCTGCCCTCCCTGCGAGTAAAGGGATTTTACCTGGTGATGGCCACATTGGCAGCCCAGTTCATTATCCCCTGGATGACAAGCAATTTATGGAAGGACGTGCTGAACGGGGCGCAAGGTCTCAACGTACCGGTTCCGGAAATCGTATTGCCGGTGGTTAATGGCCTTTGTTACCTGGGGACGCAATTTGATGCGGAGACCGTCCGCTGTGTTTACCGTTTCTCGACGCCATCGCAATTTATTTATATTACTTTGACTGTTCTGGTTATCACCACGATTTTGGCCCTGAATATCTCCCGCACTCGCTTTGGCCGCGCCCTGATTTCAGTGCGTGACAATGATCTGGCGGCGGAACTATTGGGGATCAATCTATTTCATTATAAATTGCGTGCTTTTTTCCTGGCGTCGGTCTATGCCGGATTGGCCGGGGCGCTGTTGGCCAGTAATCTGCGGCATATCAATTCGGAAACGATTGGTTTGAATGATTCGATTATTATGCTGGGCATGTTGATTGTTGGCGGGATGGGCACGAATGTGGGGCCGTTCTTTGGCACGGTTTTTATGATGCTGCTGGAGGAACTGGCGGTGTGGGCCACGCCGATTATTGTGGGGCTGATTTCCAGCGGTGTTTTGCCCGGTAATGCGGCGGGTGTGGGGGCGGCGTTACGGCCGTTAATCTTTGGCACATCCTTGGCCCTCTTCCTTATTTTTGAACCGCGCGGTATGGCTTTCCGTTGGAATTTGCTCAAGGCGTCATGGCGGTTACGGCCGTTTGCCCGATAACCTTATGTAAAGGAGGTGGTTCACTGCATAAAACTTCCATCCGACAGATTTGTAAAATTAAGCAACGATTGTTCACCAAACAAGGAGAAGACGAAAAATGAAACGAATACCCTTACCCTTAATCATATTATCCCTGTTCCTGACTGCATTCCTGTTTGCCGCGTGCAGCAGCCCGGCCGCCGAGCCGACGGCCGTACCCGAACCCACGGAGGCGCCCAAAGAAGAACCCACCGAAGAACCAATGGAAGAGCCGACTGAGGAGCCAATGGAAGAACCGACGGAAGAACCAATGGAAGAACCGACGGAAGAACCAATGGAGGAACCCACGGCCGAACCGACGGAAGAACCTGAAGCGGAAATGCGTACCGACAACCTGGAAGGTGAGACCATTACCTTCTACCACTTCGGCGACTTGTCCGGCCCGTATGCCGCCATCACCGGCCCCCTGATCAACGGTATGGAAGATGCTGTGGCTGCTCTCAATGAGCAAGGTGGCATTCGCGGCGCAGAGATAAAAATTGAATTTGCTGATACGGGTGGCAGCGTAGAAGAAGCGGTGGCTGCCTATGACCGATTTACCAGCGAAAACGACAACATCAAAATCATGTTCACCTACGGCTCTGGTGAAGTTGAAGCATTGGCCAGCCGTTTTGCCGAAGATGAGATTCCGAATTTGTCGGCCGGTTTGAGCGCCACCGGTTTTTATGGCCCTGATTCCGGTTACACGTTTGGCCTTGGTCCCATCTATCCGGATCAGTTTGGTTTATTCCTGGATTGGTTGACGGCAAATTGGGCTGACGTGAAACCAGCTAACGCCGGTGATGAGATTAAACTGGCTTATATCAGTTGGCCGGGTGCGTTTGGTCAGGGCGCCTTGACGGATGAGACGCGGGCTTACGCCGAAGAGTTGGGCGTGGAAATCGTCACGGAAGAGATTTTCGATCTCTCGCCAACGGCCGACGCCACGACGGCTATTCTGAACGCCCAAGCTGCCGGCGCCAATGTCATCTGGACGAATACGCTGGCATTTGGCCCGGCTGCCCTGATGAATGGTTTGGGCGCGTTGGGTTTGCAGGATGAATTTATCCTGGCTGGTGACAACTGGGCCATGGACCTGGCAACCTATGCCTTTGTGTCAGACCCGGCTTTGGCTGTGGGTTTGATTTCACCGTTCCCCTATCTCTGGTGGACCGATACAGATCATCCGGGCATTCAGTACGCCCAGGCTCTCTTCGATGCCAATGAGCGCGGCCCCGGTGAACACAATGTGGGTTATCTGCTTCTGGTTGCTGGTGTGGATGTGGCGGCACAGGCTATTGAAAATGCCATTGATGAAGTTGGCTATGATAACCTGGACGGCGCGGCTGTGCATAAGGCTTTGACGGAAATGGGTCCGTATGAAGGGTTGGACGGTGTGATCCGATTGGATTATTCTGATGGCAGCCGTTCGCCGCACGTCGCTCAGATCCGCCAGATTCAGGGCGGGCCGGATGCGTTTGTTGTGTTGCAAGATTGGACAGAGACGCCTGATTTACGGCCGTCTGAGTAAATAATTATGTAATGGGTAATTGGGTAATGACGTCATTACCCAATTACCCATTACCCATCACCAAATGCTAAAAAGCAACAACATCGAAGTTGTTTACAGTGACGTGATTCTGGTCTTGCGCGGCATTTCCCTGGAAGTGGGCGAAGGCCAGATTGTCTCCTTGCTGGGAGCCAATGGCGCCGGTAAATCCACCACGCTTAAAGCCATCTCCGGCCTGCTGCTGCGGGAGAATGGCGCCATTACCCGAGGTAATATTGAGTTTGACGGGGTGCGTCTGGATCAATTAAAAGCGGAAGAAATCACTCGCATGGGCATTGTGCAGGTGCTGGAAGGCCGCCGCCTGTTTGACCATTTGACGACAGAAGAAAATTTGCGTACCGGCGCGTTGATCAATGGCAGCCGGTCGGAAGTGAAGCAATTATTGGCCCAGGTTTATGAATATTTCCCACCTTTGCAGCCTCTACGGAATCGCACGGCTGGTTATTTGTCTGGCGGGGAACAGCAAATGGTGGCGATTGGCCGGGCGTTGATGGCCAAGCCTCGACTGATGCTGCTGGATGAACCATCGCTGGGACTGGCCCCGTTACTGGTGCAGGATATTTTTGGCATCATTGACCGTATTAACAAGGAATCAGGCGTTTCCATTTTAGTGGTGGAGCAGAATGCCAATGTAGCCCTGAAATCGTCGGAATATGCGTATGTGATGGAAAACGGCCGTATCGTCCTCGATGGCCCCGCTGAGCAGTTGCGGGAAAATGCGGACATCAAGGAATTTTATCTGGGGCTGACGGCCGTGGGCGAGCGTAAAAGTTACCGTGACGTGAAACATTACAAGCGGCGTAAACGCTGGCTTGGCTGATCAGTGTTCAGTGTTCAGTAAACAGTGTTCAGTGCGCTTTTACTGAACACTGTTTACTGAACACTGAAAACTGGAGTGAAAATGAGCGATTTAGATGCAAAATTACGGGAAGCTGTAACCTGGGCGTATGAACATACTACGGCCGTACAAACACGATTCGACGAGGCGGGCGTCAAGCCATCAGACATTCAGACGGTGGCCGATCTGGTCAAACTCCCCATCCTGCCCAAAGACGACATGGTGGCCTTGCAGCAAGCATCCCCTCCCTTTGGCGGCATGTTGGGCGTTCCCCGCGAGCAGGTATCCCACATCTTCTTCTCCCCCGGCCCCCTCTATGAACCCGCCCCCAACCCGAACGAAGAAGCCTGGGACGTAGCTGTGGAAGCGTTAAAATTGAGCGGTTTCCAACCCGGCGATGTAGTTCTCAACAGCTTTTCCTACCATCTGGTTCCCGCCGGTTTCCTTTTTGATGGCGCGCTCACCCGGCTGGGCTGTACCGTTGTGCCCGGCGGCACAGGCAGTAGCGATTTGCAACTGCAAATGGCCCATTACCTGCAAGCCACCGGCTACGCCGGGACGCCCAGCTTTTTACTCCGCCTCCTGGAAAAGGCGCGGGACGAAGGCGTGGAGTTGCAAATCGATCACGCCATTGTCTCCGCCGAGCCGCTCTTCCCGCCCATGCGAGCCGCCATTGAAGCGTTTGGCGTCAAGATCGGCAACGCCTACGCTACGGCCGATTTTGGCATTCTGGCCCTGAATCTGGAGGGGATGCCTTTCCAGCTATTCTCGGAGCCGATTGTGGAAGTGCTGGATTCGGAAACGGGGCTGCCTGTAGAATCAGGCGCGCCGGGTGAGATTGTGGTGACGCATTTCAGTAAGGTGTACCCACTTATCCGTATCGGCACGGGTGACATGGCTGTGAATGTTGATCCGAATCCGGGGCAAAGCACACAGGCAGAACGGAGCATCATCCTGGTCGGCCGTTCCGGAGATGCGGTAAAGGTGCGCGGCATGTTTGTCCATCCCAACCAGTTGGGTTTTGCCGCCCGGCAGGTTCCCGGCGTTCTCCAGGTGCAGGGGGTGGTGACGCAGCCGGGAAACAAGGATTATTTCCTGGTGCGGGCGGAAGTGGAGGAAGGGGTGGCGGGTACGGCCGTGTCCGATCAGCTCAAAGAAGCCATCCGCGGCGTCTGCCGCGTGCGCGTAGACCACGTAGAATTCCTATCCCCCGGCAGCCTGGGCGATGATGCTCCCGGTATGGTGGATGAACGGGATTGGGGCTAATTGAACCACAAATTCTCACAGATGATGCAGATAGACACCGGAAACGAAAAAATCTGTGAATATCCTTTTAATCCGCGTTTATCCGTGGTGAGGAGAAAATCGTGTCCAAAACAATCATCACGGCCGCATTAACCGGCGTACTCACCACTCGGCAGCAATCCCCCGCCATTCCCTACACACCGGAAGAGATAGCCGAAGAAGCGCGGCGCAGCGTGGACGCCGGGGCCAGCATCGTCCACATCCACGCCCGGCAGGACAACGGGATGCCCGCTTATGACGTGGAAACGTATGCCCGCATTGACAAAGAAGTCAAAAAACGCTGCCCCGACGTGATCATAAACTACTCCACCGGCGCTATCGGCATTGACCGGGAAACGCGCATCCACCACGTCCGCGCCCTCAAGCCGGATATGGCTGCCCTGAACATGGGTTCCATGAATTACGCCATCTACTCCCGCAAACAGAAGACCTTTTACCACGATCACATCTTCGCCAACCCATTTGCCGACATTCAATACTACCTGGAAGCAATGAATGAAGCGGGTACCCGGCCGGAAATGGAATGTTTCGACACCGGGCATATCAACAACGCCCAGCCCCTGATTGATTTGGGCATTTTACGGCCGCCGTATCAATTCAGCCTGATCATGGGCGTGTTGGGCGGCATTCCCGCCAGCACGAAAAATCTGGTGCATCAGGTAGACCAACTACCGCCTGAATCCCATTGGCAGGTGATTGGCATTAGCCGTCACCAGTGGCCGTTGGTAGCTGCGGCCGTTTCCATGGGCGGCAATGTGCGAGTAGGATTAGAAGACAATCTCTACTTCCCCAATGGCGATCTGGCTCCTTCCAACGGCGCTTTGGTAGAAAAAGCAGCCCAACTGGTGCGGCTGGCCGGCGGCGAAGTCGCCTCCATCGCCGAAGCCCGCCAAATCCTGCAACTCCCCTGATTGACTGACAAATCTCAGATTTTACCGCAGAGAGCGCGGAGGACGC
>JAJRTP010000290.1 GCA_024278255.1 Chloroflexota bacterium
ATCGGCTACCTCAAAAGCAATCATCGCCCCGAAATCGTCCATCTGCCGTTTTGCCAGTTCGTGTTGGGGAAAGCTTTCCAGGCCGGGGTAGTGTACGGCCGTTACCTCCTCATGCTCCTCCAAAAACCGGGCCACCTGCATGGCGTTGGCGCAGTGCCGTTCCATGCGCAGGGGCAGCGTTTTCAACCCCAGATTGGTCAGCCAGCAGTCAAACGGGCTGGGCACGCCACCTAAGTAGCGGATCATGGGGACAATTTTCTCTTCCATCAGAGTCAAATCGTGACTGATGACAGCCCCGCCAAGGATGGTGCCGTGGCCGCCAATGTATTTGGTGGTGCTGTGAACGACCACATCCGCACCTAAGTCTAACGGCCGTTGCAAGGCCGGCGTAGCAAACGTGTTGTCTACAATCAATTTGGCGTTGTGCGCATGAGCAATTTCCGCAGTGGCGGCGATGTCTACCAGGCGCATGGTAGGATTGGCGGGCGTTTCCAGATAGACGGCCGTGGTGTTGGGATGCGCTTCCAGTTCCCGGATGAGCGCTTCCGCCGCTAGCCCCGGTACCCGCGATGTGCCAATGCCGTACTGCGGTATCAACTCCGCCACCAGATGATCCGTCGAGCCGTACAAAACGGACTGGGCAATAATGTGATCGCCTGCCCGGGCCACACCGAGCAAAGCGGCGCTGATGGCCGCCATCCCGGAACTGAAAATTTCGGCCGTGACTGCTTCGCCTTTTTGCAGAAGGTTATAACCTTCCAGAGCGGCCAATTTTTCTGCTAAAGCCGTCCGGCCGGGATTGCCCCCACGGGTGTAGATGTAGCTGTTGGCTTCACCGGAAGCATACGCCTCCACCGCGGCCATATCGGCAAAGGTAAAGGTGGATGTCTGGTAGATGGGTGTGACGTGCGCTCCTTGCGCGTCGTGAATTTCGCCGGCGTGAATGGCGGCTGTGCTGAACTGCTGCTTTGTCATGGGTAAAATGACTCCTTTGTGAAGGTCTCACAGATAAAAACAATAATCAAACGATCTCTACAATTCTTCTACGGTAATCTCGATATTTCGTGCGGCCAGCGCCTGCACAAAGCGATCAAAGGGAATGTCGTTGACGGGTGAAAGCAGACCGCGTTTGGTGAGTTGCCCGGAACCAATCATCAAGGCGCCAATGCTAACCGTAAACCCGACTGTGCGATTCATGGACATGAACCCTGTTTCTAAATCTCGTTTGTCCACCATTTGGTAAACGAGATGTTTTGGTTTGCCGTTTTTCTGCCCCTTTACTTCAACCCGTACAATCGTTACGTCCCGCTCGTCGTCTGCGTATTGCAACCAGGGCGCCATGGCTGCGGCCATAAAATGCTGGGGATTTACGGCCGTACCATCCACCATGACAGGTTCACTGTCCAGCAAATGCAAATCCACGATGGTTTTCCAGAACGCGCAATGGCCCGGCCAACGCATGGCGTAGCGGCCTATGTTGCGCAAACTGGTCTGTTCGAGACCTAAAAGATCAGCGTAGGGCAAGGCGTCTCCGTTGGGATATGCTTCCAGGCGACCAATTCCCGGAATATCTACCAGGTGCATATTTTCCGGGGCAAACATCTCAGAGTCGCTGATATGAACCACTGCACCATCCCGAATAATTCGCCCCGGCCGGCGATATGATTTCAGTACACCTGCAAATGTCCAGGAGATTTTGTATTTGATGGGGTTGTCGGCGGCGTCTGCCTCCGGGAATCCGGCGCCATAACAAATAATATCTTCTACGCTGTCGAGGGCGCGGACGGCATGGCCTAACATGACCAAATCAATGCCGGGGTCAAGGCCAAATTCAGGCAGAATGGTGATGCCTTTGGCCTCGATTTCAGGCGCCATCGCCTTGAGTTCCGGCGTGATGTAGGAGGTGAAGGCCATATGTACGCCGTTTCGCAGGGCGGCGCTGGCTACCGGGTTAATAAAATCTTTGGGCAGCAAATTGATGGTTACGTCTGTGTCTGGCCCAATCAGCCGATCCAGACTTTCAGGATCGGCGGCGTCTACTTGCTCGCAGCGCACTTTACGGCTACTTCGATTTCCGCCTGTCTTGAGCTTGCCGAAAGGCTCAGTACAAGGATACCCCCTCTCAGCCACATGCGCCCGCAACGCTTCAATATCCCAATCGGCCGCAATAATTTCGGTGACTTCGTCCCGCTGGACTAAATCGTACAAGGCGGCTTTGCCTTGCATACCCACGCCTAAAAGTAATATCTTCATCTTCTTACCCTCGTTTGAAATTAGCTGGTCTAATAAAATCGTTCTGCGCGCAACGGCGTCAGATCAATAGACGGCCGTTCATCCCCAATAATCTGTGACACGAGTTTACCGGTGATCAAGCCATGTGTCATACCCAGAGTGCCATGCCCTGTGGCCAGGATCAGATTTTCAAATGCTGCGCTGCGCCCAATAATGGGCAAATCATCTGGTGTGGCTGGCCGGTAACCTGACCAGACGGCCGTTTCTTCCAGTTCTTCCATGCCGGGTAGATATTCGCGGCTGTCACGACGTATCGCTGCCAGCCGCCGCTGGTTGATGGAGGGATCGTAACCGGCCAATTCCAGTGTGCTGGTGAAGCGCAGTTTGTCGCCCATGGGCGTCACCGCAATTTTGCGTTCAGACAAAGAGAGTGGTAATTGAGGACTGGTAGACGCTTGTACTGAGCCATGTCGAAACGGCCGTTTATAAGTCACGCTGTACCCTTTGGCCGGTTGAATGGGGAGCTGCAATTTCAGATGGCGGGCTATGAGCGGCGACCAGGCGCCAGCAGCCAACACTACCTGATTGGGTGTAAATGCGCCTTGTGATGTAATCACTGAGGAAATTTCCTGCCCGGATGTCTCGAAGCCCAGAACGGCCGTGTCCGTTTTGAAAGTCACCCCTTTTCCCTTTGCCACTCGCGCCAGTTCATGCACAAAACGGTCCGGGATTATGTGCCCGTAGTCGGCGGCATAAATGCCATGGGTGACGGCTGGCTGCACATTTGGCTCAATCTGACGCACCCCAGCCGCATCCAACAGCATCGAATCCACTCCATATTCGCGTAATAAAACAGTTGTGGGGATGGTTTTTTCAAAAGCGGCTTCGTTGGTGAAAAGGATCAGCCGTCCTTTGCGCTCGTAGCCAAATTCCAACACTTCATGGGCCAACAATTCATCAAATAAATCAAAACTGGCCTGCCCTAAAGACAACAAAACAGCGATGGATTGGCGCATCTGTTCTTCATTGCATGCGCCGCGAAACTGCCACAGCCAGCGCAGGAGAGCGCGATCCGGGCGTGGCTTAATAGTAAAGGGGCTTTCGGCATCCAGCAGCCATTTCAACCCTTGCCGGGGAACGCCAGGGGCGGCCATGGGGATAGCAAACCCATTGGCGATCAACCCCGCATTGCCATACGAGCTGCCGGCACAAATCTCATCCTTTTCTATGAGCGTTACCGGCCGCCCTTGCTCTACCAGATAGTAGGCCACAGCCACACCAATAACGCCGCCGCCAATAACGAGAATATCTTTCCGCCGGTTCATCAATCAAAGTTCCATTTTCGTAGGGTGTACCAGAAAACCTGTTTTAATTCATTCCCATCTGGATTGGATGGGGACGTAGGTGCGGGCAATTTCGGCAGGTTCGGCCATGTCGGCTGCCTGGTAAATGTAGGTGCGCCCTTTGCTGCTGGTAAATCCGGCAGGACGGCCGTCTTTGTCTAGGGCAATAATATTCATCACGCTCAGGAAACGGCCGTCCAGGTCATTCAGATCGTCCATGGCCCGTGCCCCCGCCTCTTCCAGAGACA
>JAJRTP010000291.1 GCA_024278255.1 Chloroflexota bacterium
AATCGGCGCCAACGTCAACCCATTAGAATTGATCAAAAACTAGCTTCAAAAAACACTGCTGCAAAACAACAGGTTTTCCCAGCTTGCAGTTTACCCCGCTATGGTATAATGAAACGAGCAGGACATCAATTAAATGCACATGGATAAAACGTGTCATGCACATTATTACACGAAAACGACTAAACGAGTTTGCTCAAAAACATCCTGATGCAAAGACATCACTCGAACATTGGTATAACTTTATGAAACAAGGACGTTTTCATTCATTTGTAGAATTACGCGCAGAATTTCCTCATGCTGATCAGGTGGGAAAGCTGACGGTTTTCAACATTGGCGGCAACAAGGCGCGTCTTGTCGCTGCGATACATTATAACCGGCAAAAAGTTTACATCCGCGCAGTATTGACACACAGTGAATACGACAAAGGAAAATGGAAGGAATAAATCATGGCAACAATGGTAACAGAAGTGCAGACAGCCGAATACGCCTGGTCAATGCTTGAGACTGTCTTGTTTGTTCCTCACGAAGAACGCGAGTACCAGCAGCTTGTAACTATTTTGGACACCTTCATTGATATTGTGGGTGAAAATGAAAACCATCCACTCGCTTCATTGATGGAGGTTATAGGTGTGCTGATAGAAAAGTATGAAGACGAACACGTGCCGGAGCTGACAGAGATTTAATCCCCCATCGCCTCCACCACCCAACGCGCCGTCAACGGCATCCCGTCCAGGTGCGCCAGGGAAATCAGCCGGGTTGCCAAATCAGGCAGTTCTGATTGCAAAATAGCGTGTAATTGGCCGTCCCGGTTCAATTCGATGACGTAGGTACGCTCATATTTCTCGATAAACGGCCGTACCTCATCATTGATCGGCAGCGCCCGCAGCCGCATAAAACTGGTCTTGACACCCTGCTCCGCCAGCCGATCCCGCGCTTCTTCAATGGCATACAACGTCGTGCCATACGCCAGAATACCAATCTCCGCCCCTTCCATCTCATCAACCACCGGGCCGGGAACCAACTGCCGTGCCGTTTCAAACTTACGCAGCAGGCGAGCCATATTCGCTTCCCACACCTGTGGGTCTTCGCTGTACACCGCGTTTTCATCATGCCCTGTGCCGCGGGCAAACCAGGCGCCGCGCCAATTCTCGTCGCCGGGCAGCGTGCGGTAGCCAATGCCGTCCCCGTCCACGTCCTTGTAGCGGCCCCAATCAGCCGGAATCTCATCCGCCTGCAGCACTTTGCCCTGTTTGATTGGCTCTTCGGGGTAGGTAAACGGCTCCGACATCCAGTTGTTCATCCCCAAATCCAGGTCGCTCAACACAAAAACCGGCGTCTGCAACTCATCTGCCAGATTGTGCGCCGTCGTGCCAAACGCAAAACATTCGCCAATGCTCGCCGGGAACAAAATCACGTTTTTCGTGTCCCCGTGCCCCAGGTAGTAGACAAAAGTCACATCCCCCTGCCCGGTGCGCGTCGGCAGGCCGGTGCTGGGACCAACCCGTTGCACGTCCCAAATAACGGCCGGAACCTCGGCAAAGTAGCCCAACCCGATAAACTCGGCCATCAAGGAAATACCGGGGCCGGAAGTAGCCGTCATGGCTCGCGCCCCGGCCCAGCCCGCGCCCAACACCATGCCGATGGCGGCCAATTCATCTTCCGCCTGCACCACAACATACGTCGCTTCCCCTGTCTCCGGGTCGCGGCGATATTGCTTCAAATAGCTGTTCAATGAATCTATAATGCTGGTGGAAGGGGTGATGGGATACCAGCCGGCAAAAGTAGCGCCGCCAAATACCTCACCCAGACCAGCCGCTTCATTGCCGGTCATCATGATCAGCCCCTCGGTTTTATCCATCGGTTCCACACGATAAGGATCACGCTTGGTGATGTTGGCTTCCGTCCACGCATACGCCGCCTGCACCACGCTCAGATTGGATTCCACCAGTTTACGCCGCCCCTTAAAATGGAAATCCAGCGCTTCTTCAATTTTTGTCAGAGGAATCTCCAACAATTGGGCCAGCGCCCCCACATACACCATGTTGGTGATGTAATCCTTCAACTTCCCCTTCATACCTGTTTCCCGCACAAACTGGTTGGCCGGAATGGGGTAATAGGTAACGTCCTCCCGCTGGGGTACGCTGCGCCAATCGCCGTTATACAGGCAGACGCCGCCGGCCGGCAGTTTTTGAATGTCCTCGGCTACGGTAGACAGGTTAAAAGCAATCAGAATTTCCGACGTTTCCCGCCGGGCCACGTACCCATCCCGACTGACGCGGATGTGATACCAGGTGGGCAATCCCTGGATATTGCTGGGAAAGATATTTTTACCGTTGACCGGAATGCCCATCTCAAACAGGGCGCGCAAAATTGTCAGGTTAGCTGTCTGGCTGCCGGTGCCATTGACTGTGGCCGCCACGAGAGAAAAGTCGTTTGTAATCATAAATTCGGTATCCGGTATCGGTATCCGGTAATCGGTAATCAGTCACCGGTCACCGATTACCGACCACCGGCCGTTAATTGTCAGTAAAGCTGGCTTTCATGTGGTTAATGACGTCGCGGAAGGAGATGATACCTTCGGGGTGGTATTCGCTGTCTACCAGGGGGAGATGACGGAAGCCGTGAACGGACATTTCATGCAGTGCCTGGGCGATGGGCAGATCGGCCGTCAGGGCTACGGGATCGGCCGTCATGTAATCACCCACGTCGGCCGCGGCCAAATCATCCACCAGTCCCGTCACCCGCATCAACACGTCCCGCTCAGTGAAAATACCGATGAGCCGGTCCTTATCATCTGTTATGAGCAGACAGCCAATGTTGTGCGTATTCATCTGGCGGATAGCTTTTTCCAGCGAAGTGTCAGCGTCCACAGTGATGGGTGGTTTGGGCTTCAGGTCAGCCAGCGTGTTTTCTACCATCAAATCCTGGATAAAAGTAGTTTCCACCGGTTCCTGCTCCAAATCATCTACATACTGCTCATTGACATCCTGGGACAATTCGCCGGATTGGGCGGTTTGCGGCTCGTCATGCTCTGAAATAGTCCACAAATCGGCGGAGGTATATAAAGTGTACAGATCTCCGGGGCCTTTGATGTCCTGAGCTTCTTTGATCTGCTGCAACAACCCTTCTGTGTACGTGGGGCGTACAACGCGGCGAATCACACCTACCGGCACCGGAAATTCCGGGAAAGACATGCTGCTGAGAATAAAGGCCAGTTCCTTGGAGGTTTCATCGTGAACGAGTAAATCATCTTCGGTGATACCACTGCCCAATTCCACAACAATGGGGTTGAAGCCATCCAGCATGACGCCTTTGTCCCGGTTTTTGCCAAAGATCATCGGTTCGCCGTGCTTTAGATAAAGCAGTGTTTCGGCCCGATTGCGCCGGTCACTGATGCTTTCCCATTCGGTGGGATTGAAGATGACACAATTTTGGTATATCTCCACTAAGGACGTGCCTTTATGCTGAGACGCTTCATAGAATGCTTCGCCCAGATGTTTGGTGTCGGCGTCCAGAGCGCGGGCGACAAAGGTGGCGTCGGCGGCCAGGGCCAGGGAAATGGGGTTGATGGGGTTGTCCAACGAACCCATCGGTGAGGATTTAGTGACCTTTCCTCTGGGCGAAGTGGGTGAATATTGGCCTTTAGTCAAGCCGTAGATGCGATTGTTGAAGAGGAGGATGTTCAGGTCAACGTTGCGGCGGATGGCGTGGATGAAATGGTTGCCGCCAATGGACAGACCATCGCCATCACCGGTGACGACCCAAACGCTGAGGTCGGGATTGGTGATGGCCAGACCGGTAGCCAATGTGGGGGCACGGCCGTGTATGCTGTGGATGCCATACGTGTTCATGTAGTACGGGAAGCGGCTGGAGCAGCCGATGCCGGAAATGAACACGATATTTTCTTTGGGGACACCGATAGTAGGCAATACTTTTTGTACTTGCGCCAGAATGGCGTAATCGCCACAGCCGGGGCACCAGCGCACCGTCTGATCGGAGACAAAATCTTTGCGGTTCAGCTTCAGTTCAAGGGGAATGTTGTTTGTACTCATAATATTTTCTCCTGGCAATTGGTAATTGGCAATTGGGTAATTACCGGCTTACTCAATTACGCAATTACTTTAACCAAGAATCTCCTCAATTTTGTTAGTCACTTCGCTGATTTTGAACGGCCGTGCCGCCATCTTGGCAAATGAATGAATATCCATGGCAAAAAGACCGCGTAAAATGAAGGCCAACTGCCCGCCATTGATTTCCGGTACGATGACCTCTTTGTATTGGCCTAACAACTTCTCAAAATTACGCGGCAAGGGATTGATGTAGCGGACGTGGGCATGAGCTACAGAATAGCCAGCCTCCTGCGCTTTAGCCACAGCTGAACGAACGGCGCCATACGTGCTGCCCCAACTGACGACCAGCAAATCGCCGGATTCGGGGCCGAAAACATCCTGTTCCGGGATAACGTCGGCCAGACGGGCAATCTTGCCCTTTCGTGCTTCGTACATGGCAATGTTGTCATCCGGATCGTAAGAAACGTTGCCGGTGTCCGGCGCTTTGGCCAGACCGCCCAGGCGGTGTTCCAGTCCTTTGGTGCCGGGAATAGCCCACGGCCGTGCCAGGGTTTCCGGGTCTCGTTTGTAGGGGAGAAAGGGGCCGTGCCCATTATCACGGGGTGCGGGATGCTCCACCGGAATTTCCGGGATGTCGTCCGGGTTGGGAATCAACCACGGTTCGGAACTGTTGGCCAGGAAGCCGTCGGACAACATCACCGCCGGGGACATGGCGCGGACGGCCAGCCGGGCTGCTTCATAGACCATATGGAAAGCATCGGACGGACTGCGCGGGGCCACGACAATGATGGGGGATTCTCCGTTACGGCCGTACATCACTTGCAGCAAGTCCGATTGTTCCGTTTTCGTCGGCTGGCCGGTGCTGGGGCCGCCGCGCTGCACATTGATAATCACCATCGGCAGTTCCAGCATAATACCCAGCCCCATCGCCTCACTCTTCAGGGCAATGCCGGGGCCGCTGGTGCCGGTGACGGCAAACGCGCCGCCAAACGCCGCGCCCAACACAGACCCCATAGCCGCGATCTCATCTTCCGCCTGGAAAGTACGCACATCGAAATTTCGTAAACCAGCCAAGGCGTGCAAAATATCACTGGCCGGGGTGATGGGATAGGTACCGTAGAACAGGGTTTTGCCCATCTTTTTGGCGGCCGTTACCAGACCCATCGCCGTGGCCTCATTCCCCGTCACTTTGCGGTAAGTTCCCGGTGGCAGCGAAGCGGGGCGCACGCGGAAACGCTGCTGGAAAGTACGCAGCGTATCGCCCATGTTATAGCCGGCCTGCAAGGCGCGCCGGTTGGCTTCGGCAACGGCCGGTTTGCTGCCAAATTTCTTGTCTATCCATTCCAGGGTGGTGTCTAACGGCCGTTCAAACATCCAGAACACAATGCCCAAAGCAAAAAAGTTCTGCGACCGATCCTTTTCCTTTGTGGAAAGACCTTCAATATCCTTCAGCGCTTCCCGGTTCACCGTCGTCAACGGCACTTTGATGACGTCGTAATTTTTCAGCGTGTCATCTTCCAGCGGATTACTTTCATAGCCCGCTTTTTTCAGGTTGGCCGGCGTAAAAGCGTCTGTGTTCACAATAATCACGCCGCCTTCCTCCAGGTCGGGCAAGCTGGTTTTGAGGGCCGCCGGATTCATCGCCACCAACACCTGCGGCGCATCGCCCGGCGTCAGTATGTCTCTGTCAGACAGGTTGACCTGTAAACCGCTCACCCCGGCCAGCGTACCGGCCGGCGCCCGAATCTCTGCGGGAAAGTCGGGCATCGTACTGATGTCATTGCCAAATACGGCCGCCGTATTGGTGAACTGGGTTCCGGTCAACTGCATCCCGTCCCCGGAGTCACCGGCAAAGCGAATGACGACGGAATCAATTTCTTTAATATTATCTTGGTTTGGATCGCTCATAAGAATCTCCTGTTTTCGTTATTCAGTATTTTGGCTGAACCATTCAATTCACCTTACTGAACAACGCGGATAATTAGATTTAACCGCCTTCCACTTTGCGCGGAAATTGCGCCGGTTGCGGCGGCCGGTTAATCACTTCAATCGGATAACGGGCTGCCAGATATTGAATGACGGAACGATAAGTCATATCGCCGGCAATGCTGCCGTCTTCGGCCAGGACGGGCAGATTGCGGATATGTTTGTCGTGCATTAGCCACAATGCTTCGGCTGCCGATGATTCGCAGGAGATAGCAAAGGGATCCGCCGTCATTATTTCATCAACGGGTCTGTCCAGTAATTCCTGGTGCAGGGCTACTTTGCGCACAATATCCCGCTCGGTGAAAATACCGATGAGTTGATCGCCATCCAGCACCAGGCACACGTTGGAGCGGTTTTGGCGCATCAGGTTCAGGGCGTCGCTTACGGCCGTGCCCGTCACCGTTTGGCAATAACCGGATAAATCCAAGTGAGCCACCTGCTCCGATTCCAATTCTTCTTTCAAGCTCATATTTACCTCTTTTCGTATTGCGTACTGCGTATTTCGTAAAAGCGCCTCGTTACGCAATACGAAATACGCAATACGTCACGCAGGATGGGTCGGCAGCAGAGAGAAATGTTCAATCAAAAGCTGGCGGCCCTCTTCAAACTTATTGGCAGTTAACGCTGCCACAATTCTTTCATGGTATGCCCAAACGTCCAGCCAGTATTGATAGCCCATGTACCGCGTCAATTCGCTGGCCTCATACGCATCCCAGTATGCCTCCAAAATGCCGGTGACAAAAGGATTATTCAGGCGGCTGAAAATGGTTAGATGAAGCAAGCGGTGTTCCCCATTAGGGATGTGGATAGGCTGGCCGCGCAGTTTTTCCCAGGCGATACTAACAATCTCCTGCAAGTAAACCTTGTCTTCACTGGTTAGTTGAGAAACAGCTTCCTGCCAAAAACCGGTTTCGATAGCGCAGCGTAGTTGGCTGAATTGATCAAAATCCGCTTCCCCCGTGCCCAGCCCAAACAAGGTGCTGCTGAGTACGGCCGGGGTAAAACTGTACGGCTCACGATGCGTTCCCAGCCGGGGGCGGACGGAGACAAAGCCTAACGTGCGGGCCACTTCCAACTGCTCACGCAGTTTGCCCACACTAACGCCCATCTCCACACTTATTTCGTTGAGCGAGGGTAATCGTTCGCCGGGTGCGACTTGTTTTTCGATGAGATAACGCAAAAAATCGGAGTCAAGCTTGCTTAGTATCATAATAATTTGATTCATCCGATAAATAGAATGAATCATATGAATACAATGATAACAAAAAGCGGAGAAGAATGCCAGAGGAATTTTGGGGAAATGTGGGTCAATTTTGCAAAATTGACCTACTCAATAGTAGCGCACGCGGGTAGAAAGCGGCTGCCGCGTTTTCGTTTTGCTTTCGGCCGGGTAGCCGATAGTGAGGAGGGCTTGCGGCTGCCAATCATCGGGCAGGATGAGGGTTTGGCGAACAACGTCCGGGCAAAAGAGCGGGGCGCACATCCAACAAGCGCCCAACCCCAGCGCGTGGGCGGCCAGGAGCAAGTTTTGGGCAGCCAGGGCAGTACTTTGCACGGCCATGAGCCATTCGTTGCGCTGGCGTGCCGGGTCGGGATAGCTGTCCATGTCGGCCATGCTCAGGCAAACGAGGATGAGCAGCGGGGCCTGGGTAATGCGCTGCCAGGAACGGTTGACGTCGGCGGCAATGACGTGGGGCGGGACGTCATCGGCTTGCAGATCAGCTTGCAGTTGTTGGCCCATGGCGGCGGCGAGGGTTTGTTTGGTGACGGCCGTTTCAATCACCGCAAAACGCAACGGCTGCCGGTTATGGGCGGAAGGCGCCCAGACTGCGGCCGTCAACATTTGTTCGATCAGGTCGGGCGGAACAGGGTCAGGCGTGTAACGGCGGATAGAACGTCGGGTCGTAAGGCAAGTCATCAATTCAGTGTACATGGAGATATTGTAACGGGTCTGCAACCATACAAAAAGCCTTGCCGGGCAGCAAGGCTTTTTGTGGGAAGAGGATAGGAGGTAAATTTGTAAGAAACGGAATCACCGTTCGGAGCTGTGCTGATTGTTTGAGTGTGGGAGAATTGTGGGCTGTGATGGGGTGTTCCGATTCGTTCGCTTTCAGTGTATACTCTATAAGTCAATGGCTCAAGATGACTTGTTTCCTAAAAGTAGCTGGCGTATGAGGTTTATGTGACTGTCCGGTGTGCAAATTGTGGACAAACAGTGCAGGCATCCGATGCCCGCTGCTGGCATTGCGGGGCTGCTTTGGCCGGAAATCAGGCTGAAATGCCACATATGGATGAACAAGGGGCGCTGACGGCTCCCGCTCCGGAGGCAAAACAGGACATCTCGTTAACGGCCGTATCCCTCTACGCCGCCCTTACCCTCATCTGCCTCCTCGCTATCATCTTGCTGGTACGCTCTTTAGCCAGCCGCCCCCTCCTGCTGCCCCATCCCAATTTTGCTCGCCCGGCCGGCTGGCAAATAGTTAATGACGAGGCAGAACAGTTTATCCTTTCTTTGCCGGCTGATTGGGTTTGGCAAGAAGGCGATACGGCCGTCACTCCACCAGATATAACCAGCGTCAACGCCATCTTACAGGCAGCTTTTCCGGATTGGCAATTATGGGGCACAGCCCAGGCTCCGAAAATAGCTGGTTTTGTTTTGGTAACAGGTAGCCCTGGTTTGCCGCAGATGTCGGTGGAGGATACGGTCGCATTCCTGACCCAACATTTACCAGAGGGAACGGTGTCGGCCGTCGAGGAGAAAGAGGGCATTGGTGATACATCTGTAGTCTCAGCCCGGCTCACTGTGCCCGGAGCCACCGGAGAATTAACCTGCCAGCTTCAAGCCGTCCCGGCTGCGGACCAGATGTTTTGGCTGGCTGGCTGTGCGCCGGTAGATACGGCCGTCAATGTGCGGGCAGATTTGGAAAATATCTTATTGAGCTTTCAACCTTTACGCCCGTAGCTGCAATTTCTTGACGGGTATTTTGTGCATCCTGTACAATGCTGACTAAATGATCCAGTAAGGACTGCTTATGGCGACTAAAAAGAGTATCGATCAGGCAATAAAATATAATGAAAGCGGGCTGGCCCATTACCAAACCTGGGAACTGGAAGGGGCGGTGACTGATTTTCAGAAAGCGGTGAAAGCCAACCCGGAAAACCCGGATTATCATTTGAACCTGACCAAAGCGTATGCTCGCAGTGGAGATTATGATAAAGCGATGCAGGCGTTGGGCGGCTATCTGCAAACCGAACCGGACAGCGCTATTGCCGAACGGTACGAACGACTGTTTTCTTCAGCCATGGATGAGGTGGAACGGGTTTTGATTGCCGGGGCAAAGGAGTTGGGCCTGCCCATCCAGCAGACGGGTAAGGCGATTCAAATGTGGCTGGAGTACCGGATTACGATTGGGCGACGGCCGTTGCGCATCAGCAAACCACCTCTGTGGGCCGCCGGGTTGGCTTTGGCTATCATCAAAATCAACTTCGTGGAGATCAGCCGGCAGGAAGTAGCGGCCGTTTTCCAGGTCAGCCCCCGTTCACTGAAAGATAAATTCAAAGAATTGGTAGAAACGTTGGATTTAATGCCGGCCGATTACCGTTACTTCACCGGCGAAGAAAATCCGCTGGACAAGCTGGTGGAAGCGGCCGAACTTTTGGAAAAAATGGACAAGAATTTCCTGGAAGATTAGTTATGACAAGTAAACAACAACCTAAACTGAATCTCATTGGCCTGAGCAAAACAGATTACAAAGGTCGCCCCTCGACATTATGTCAAGGGTGCGGCCATAATTCCATTGCCAACCAAATCATTCAAGTGGCTTATGAATTGAGTATTGAACCGCATGAAATCATTCGCTTGAGCGGGATCGGCTGCTCCAGCAAATCCCCGGCTTATTTTTTGGGGATGTCGCACGGCTTTAACTCGCTGCACGGCCGTATGCCGGCTATCGGCACAGGAGCATTGATGGCCAACCACCACCTGCGGGCCTTGGGCGTCAGCGGGGACGGGGATACGGCCAGTATCGGCCTGGGCCAGTTCAAACATCTGGTGCGGCGCAATGTGCGTATGGTCTACATTATGGAAAACAATGGCGTTTACGGCCTGACCAAAGGCCAGTTTTCGGCTACCGCGGATGAAGGGCAAGAGTTGAAATATGCTGGACGCAATGAACTGCCGCCGATTGACGTGTGTATGGAAGCGATTATTGACGGCTGCGGTTTTGTGGCCCGCTCGTTTTCCGGGGATGCCAGACAGGTGCGGGAACTGCTGAAAGCGGCGCTCAGTCACCGGGGCACGGCCGTCCTGGACATCATCAGTCCCTGCGTCGCCTTCAACAACATGGAAACCTCGACGAAAAGCTACAGCTACGGCCGTGAACATGAAGCTCCGCTGCACGATTTTGGCTGGGTGGCGCCTGCTGAGGAAATTGTCATTGATAACCATGCGCCGGGCGACATCCGCATTGTGGAGCTGCATGACGGCTCGCGCATTCAACTGCGCAAATTGGAAGAATCGTATGACCCCACAGACAAGGCTGAGGCGTTAAACCGCTTGCTGCGGGCGCAGGAAAACCAGGAGTTGATTACGGGGCTAATTTATTATAACGAGTCACGGCCGTCTCTGGCAGAAATCAGTCATCTCACGGATACGCCGCTGGCCCATTTAGACGATGAACGGATACGGCCGTCGCGGAATGCACTGGATCAGTTGATGGTTTCGCTAATG
>JAJRTP010000024.1 GCA_024278255.1 Chloroflexota bacterium
AAGGAAGAGGGCATAGATGTCCCCAAAAAGGTAATAGAACAGTTTGAAAGATTAAAAAACTGCGTATTTGATGGATTAAGGGAACGGATTGCGTTGGGTGAAGATATTTTGGGTTCATTAGAGGTGAGACTGTATGATGGACATCCTTACCTTGCCTATTTTAAGGCAGATGAACAAATGATAATTGGGTTTTACTATCCGCATATAAAAGGTTTTCAGTCTGAATCTATTTACATTGGGACCAAAAGCCCCGTCTTTCGGAAAATGCAAGACTATTTCAACCACCTTTGGGAGGGACAAAAGGAAGATATACCCCTTGATAATAGGATTGTATGTAGAATTTCAGATTCCCACCATAGATACATCGATTTGGACTATTTAAGAGGAACCATTGGTATAGGGGAAGGATGAGGTCGCAATGGAAAATTGGATTGACAGTCGGATTGCATTTTCTGGCAAAATCTTCCAGGTAAGAACGGGAAAAGTATCTCTTCAAGATGGAAGTAATGCTCAAAGGGATGTTGTAGATCATTCTGGGGGAGTAGCCATTGTCCCAATAATAGGTGATGAGATTGTTTTGATTCGACAATTTCGCATTTCCATAGGACGTGAGATTATTGAATTGCCTGCGGGAAAATTGGAGCAGGACGAGAAACCAGAAACCTGTGCCCAGCGCGAATTAGAAGAGGAAATAGGATTTCAAGCTGGCAAACTGGTTTTAGCCCAGTCTTATTACTCATCTGTAGGTTTTACGAATGAACGTATGTACATCTACTTAGGGTTAGATTTGGAAGAGACGGAAAAGAAACTCGAATGGGATGAGTATATCCAAACAATTAGGCTTCCAATATCAGAGGTGAAATCAAAATTGTTCCGAGGCGAATTCGAGGATTCTAAAACAATAATCGGTCTTAGTTCAATGCTTATGTACTTGGAGAGAGGGGTTTAACATTGAAGTAGGAAGGCAATCGGCCGTTTGCCCCCACGCTCACATCAGATAACGGCCGTTACCCTCATCGCGGCTTCCACTTGGTCAGATACCAACTCTATCATATGAAGCGTCAAATCGGGTTCCCAGCCTGGGCAAAATGCCGGGAACTTTTGCTGTAGACGGGCTGCTCTGGGAACGGCCGTTTCCCCACCATATTATCATCCCCCTCAAGTTATTCCGCTTTACCAACTGGCAAACCGCGGTTACGGCCGTCGCCAGGCTGCCCAACGCGCCCAAAAATCAGGCAGCATCCTCCCCCATTCACCCTCACCCCTTATTTATCCCCTATTTTAAGGGATGTGTTTTGTCCCAAATCTGCCAAAATAATAAAGGAATAATTTTATCGGTGGAGAATTTTTAAACGTCTTTCAGGACATCAACAACGGGGAAGCCAAATGGGTAACGGCCGATTTGTTCGACACCGACGAAAACGATAAAATCATCGAGCATTGGGACGTGATCCAGGCTTATGTAGAAGATGCTGCCTCCGGGCGCAGCATGGTTGATGGACCGATTGCCGGTGACGATTATGCCTTCTTTGACTTGTTCCGCGTAAAAGATGGCAAAATTGTGGAGCATTGGGATGTTCAGGAAAAGATATTGCCTGAGGAACAATGGGGCAACAGCGGCAAGTTTTAGAGGATAGCCTTCGTTTGGGCCAAAAGAAGTAGGACGATTTTGTAAATCGTCCGGGCGATTTACAAAATCGCCCTACAATGGGTGAAACGAAGACCATCCCCTAGTTTTAAGCCAAATGGTGAGCGGAAGAGAAGGAGGAAAAATGCAGACAAAAACCTTGATCACGATGCTGATGATTTCGATTTTGTTGGCAGCTTGCGGCCAGTCTGATACTGCATCACCACCAGTCCCGCCAGAAGAAACGGCCGTAGCCGAACCCGCAACCCCGCTCACCTGGGAGCAGTTAAAAAACGCCACCTACACCATCCCGTTAGAGATGGGTGGGCCGGAAGACGGCCGTATTCCCCTGGAAAATGGCGCTTACAGTTTTGTCGCTGCTCCCGGAAGCGCCAGTATGAATGCCTTTTTCCTCTACCCCGGCGTTGCCTATGGCGACCTGGATGGGGACGGAAATGAGGATGCTCTGGTCATCCTCGTCAATAATTCGGCCGGCACGGGTAATTTTTACCAACTGATTCCCGTGCGTAATGTGGGCGGGCAGCCGCAGCCCCTGGCGCCCACCTTCATCGGCGACCGTGTTGTTATCGAACAGGTGCAAGTGGTAGAGAGCGAGGCACACCTGCTCTTCCGCACCTATCGTCCGGAAGAGCCATTTGGTTCGACGCCCTCATTGCAGGTGGACCGGCGCTTTGTTTTAGAAGGAGATGCTTTGCTGCCCCTGTCCGAAGAAACGCTTAACGCCAGCGAACTGGTAACCCCCACCGAAACGGAGCCGACCACTGCCATTGAACTACCGGAAGCGGGGGGCACGGTCAGCTACACCGGCCAAACCGGCCCCTTTTCCCTGGACAGATACACTGTTTTTTTAACGGCCGGGCAAGAAATAAATATTAACGTCGCCGCGCCCCATCAAGACACTTTTCTCTCTATCTTTGGCCTGGAGACGGGTGAGGTGCTGCTGAGTGGGCAAGCGGAGCAAGGGTCGTGGCAGGGCGTCATACCGGAAACGCAATCGTATGCCATCAATGTGTTTGCTGTGGGTGCGGAAACAGAATATACGCTGACCATTGAAACGGCTGCTTCTTCGGATGATACGGCCGTGTCTGCCCCGCCACCCCTGCCTGCTGTTTTTCCCGAAGGGAGTGGTAACGCCGTTTACCTGACATTTGACGATGGGCCAACACCCCCCTACACCGGGCAAATCCTGAATTTGCTGGCCCAATACAACGCCCGCGCCACCTTTTTCATCCTCGGCGTCAATGCCCAGGCATCCCCCGAAATATTGCAAACAATGCAGCAGGGCGGGCATACGCTGGCTAACCACACCTGGAACCACGAATCGTTGGCGGGGATGAGTCAGGCGGAGTTTAATCAGGTGGTGCTGCAAGCCGAACAAGCCATCGGCCCGGCCGCCGCCCCTTGTTTGCGCCCGCCATATGGGGCCACTGACGCTTTCACCCGTGCCTACGCCGCCGAATTGGGTTACGAAGTTGTTATGTGGAACGTTGACACGTTGGATTGGAGCCAGCCCGGTGTGGAGGCAATAACGGCTTCGGTGCTGGACAATGTGTACCCCGGTGCTATTATCCTCATGCACGATGGCGGCGGAAACCGTACCCAAACAGTAGCTGCTTTGGAAGTTATCTTGCGTGATCTCAGCAGTCAAGGGTATGTGTTAGAGGCCCTTTGTCAATAAGAGAGCGCATGATAGAGACCCCAAAATATCACCGAAATCGCCCGCGTATTTGAGCAAACACCCAGCGGTTCCCTGTTCATAGCCGATTTGGAACTGCTCAAAAACGAGGCGGAATAAAGTCGGATGTGAATCTGACTCATGGAGATGACTTTATGCCAGAAAGGAACAAACGTTCAATCCAACAGCAATTCAGATCGCCGCCCTCGGCCGCGGTTGCCGGTATCCTATTTTCGCTCCTGTTAGCGACGGGCATGATCTTGATCACACCGACCGGCCCCCCAGCCGATTTAAATGCAGAGGAGGTGGAAGCATGGGTTGCCCGCATTTCTTTTGGGCTGGGGTTGTCCCCTTTCACGGGCATTGCCTTTCTGTGGTTTACGGGGGTGATTCGTGATCTGATTGGTGAGCGGGAAGATCAATTGTTTGCCACCGTTTTTTTGGGCAGCGGCATCATATTTGTGGTGCTTCTATTTATATGGGCAGCCAGTTTTGCTGCCATCATTCACGTTTACCGCGTCACCGGCCCGACCACTGCCTTGATTGAGAATGAGGTGTTTGTCTTTGCCTTTGCGTTTATAGAGGAGATTCTGAGCTATGCCCTGCGGATGGCCGGCGTCTATATGCTCTCGATTGGGACGCTTTGGACGAGAACGGCCGTTATGCCCCGTTGGTTAACCATTCTTACTTATATTGTGGCTCTCGGATTCCTGTTTTCCGCCGGTACAATAAACGGGTTACGCTATCTTTTCCCAGCCTGGGTGCTGATTGTCAGTGTTTATACCTTGATTGCAAACTATCGTCGCTCACGTGAAACAGTTTTGTAAGGGTGGTCGGTTGAGAATATCGTCGCGGTTTATAGGTACCCGGTGGGCGACAGTTTTGAGAACTATCCGGTGATAGCACCATAGGCAAGCATGAAAAAGGGTGGCGTCATGTCGTTGGCGTCACCCTTTTTTGTTTGACTGATGGGGTGAAAACGGCCATTTCCCCAGCAGATGGGTTAGACGATCTGGGAATTGTTACGGCCGTTGCTGATTCGTCTTAGACTTTATGTGGTAAAATAAGAGGCGTTGCATGAACAGTCACAAGCTATCTTTAAAAAGGGGGATGCCCTCAAAAACCAATCGAAAGAAATTCAGTGGAAGGAGAAAAACATGAAAGACAAGGAAACACGTTTAATCCTGGCTGTGTTCAACGGGAAGGACACGGCCGAAACAGTGATGCAAAAATTGCCCAAACGAAGCCGGCATGTTATTTCGGCCGTCGTTGTGACAAAAGACGCCAATGAACAAGTATCTTTCCGTGACGTCGGGCGCACGCCGCGCCGGGGAACTGCGGAAGGCATTATCCTGGGTGGCGTTGTGGGTTTGTTGACTGGCGGTGCCGGCCTGGCTTTAGGCGCTTTAGGCGGCGTCATCGGTCATCAATCCGGCAAAAAGCAGCAATCCATTAAAGAGATGCCTGATCAACTGGGTAAGATAGCCGGTTCCTTGGGGCCAGACTCTTCCGCCATCATCGCGGTTGTAAAGGGAGCGCCAAAAGAGAAATCTTTAGCTACTATCCAGGAGATGGGAGGCACTGTTTTTGAAGCCCCTATTTCCCAGGAAGCAGCCGCGCAAATGGGCGACCAGGCTGATGAAGCATATGATACGCTGTTAGCGGCTTTGGCCAAGAAGACGGCAGGCGAGGCTAAGTTGGGTTTACCTTACCCTAGAATTCACGTGGTCATCAATCCCGTATCCGGCAAAGATCAACCCATCATCAACATTCTCAACGACATTTTCTACAAGTATGGCGTGGAATGGGATGTCAGCATCACCAAAAAGTTTGGCGACGCCACTGAATTTGCCCGCAAAGCGGCCGAATCCGGCTATGATCTCGTCGTGGGTTATGGCGGGGATGGTACCCAGCACGAAATCGCCAACGGGGTGATGGGGACCGGCGTTCCTATGGGCATCCTGCCCGGCGGTACCGGCAACGGCTTTGGCAACGAAATGGGCATTCCCACCGAATTACGACCCGCCGTTGAAGTTCTCTGCACCAGTTTCAACCAGCGCAAAATTGATATTGTGGCACTGGAAGATGGTTCTTACTTCGTCCAGCGCCTCTTCACGGGTATTGAGCCGGACGAGCAGACCAGCCGGGAAGATAAAAACAAATACGGCACGTTGGCCTACTTGTCCCGTGACATCAAACGCATGGGTGAGATTCAGGATCTCCAGTACACCCTGACGATAGACGGGGAAGCGATTGAAGTGATGGGTCACAAATGCTACGTTGTCAACTCAGCCAAAGCGGGCACCGGTCTTTCTATCAGCGAGAAATTCAAGGTGGATGACGGCATTCTGGACGTGTTTATGCTCAGCCGGGACGCCAAAAGTGCCAATGCCGCGCTGGACCGCTTCTTCAACCTGGATAACGACAAAGCCGGTATGTATTACTGGCGCGGTCAGAAAATCACCATTGATGTGGAAAAAGACCAGCCTGTGTGGACAGATGGCGAATACACCGGGCGTACACCTGTTTCGATGGAAGTGATTCCGGCAGGATTGACGGTGGCTGTACCTTAGTAGAGGGTTGGACGTATGGTCAGAGGACGATCAATGGTCGCGTTTTTAAAATCCCTCTGGGAAATGGCTCCCCCCATTAAGACAAACTGTTGCCAAAAAAGCGGATGTCAC
>JAJRTP010000292.1 GCA_024278255.1 Chloroflexota bacterium
ACCCAAAATGCCGAATGACGCATACTGGTGCGGGCCGGCAGCATAGGCATATCAGCCCGCTGGTAATCCTGCCGGTACATCATCGCCAGGCTCCAGAAATGAGTCGGCGTCCAGACGAAGAGGAGCAAGGCCAGCAGCAGCACGCCGGGGGACTGCCAGGCATTGACGGCCGCGCCGCCGCTCAAAACGGCCGCGCTGCCCGCCGCGCCGCCAATGACAATATTCAGCACAGAACGGGGTTTCAGCCAGATGGTGTAAATGCCCACGTAAATGATTGCGCCAATGAGCAGGAAGAAAGCCAGCGCGGGGTTGAAAGGTAGCACAGCCAAGACGGGCAGCAGCACCAGTACCATCCCTGCGGCCAACACCCATTTGGGAAACTGAATCATACCGGCGGGTAACGGCCGTTTCCGAGTGCGCCCCATCCGTTTATCCGATTCCCGCTCCAGGTACTGGTTCAAGGCAGATGCGCCAGAGGCGGCCATACCGCCGGTGAGCAAGACCAGCAGCAGGGGGCCAAGCCCTGGCCAGCCTTGCGCGCCTAAAAATGCGCCGCCGGTGGCTGCCAGCAAGAGTAAGGTAACGATGCGCAGTTTGAAGAGGACAACCAGTAGTTGAACGGTTTCTTTCCAGGTGCGCTTGGGAGATACGGCCGTGGCTTCTATTTGACGTATACTCACGAGGCCGGCTCCACGATAAATTTGGCCCGCATCCCGTCGTCATAATGTTGGCCCCGCTCCTGGAAGCAGCCCAGTTCCCATTCGCCCACCCGGTCTTCCGGCACGGTGAAGGTAATAGTGGTCACTTCGCCATGCTGAACCATTTCCGGGTCTACCATAAACATGATACCGGCGTGTGCGTCCATCAGAGGCATCTCGAAGGGACCAAATTCACCCATCTCTTCTTCCACGTGTTCTTCACCATCACCGTCACCGGCATCGGCCGGCATATCCATACCTTCTCCGGCCGGCATATCTCCTTCAGGCATGTCCATTGCCCCATCTGACGGCATATCGCTTTCAGGCATGTCCATCTCCCCTTCGGCGGGCATATCGCTTGCGGGCATATCCATACCTTCCATATCGCCGGTGGGCAGTCCCATGATCATGGCCGGCCCTTCTACCTTGATTTCATCAGGCGACATGCCCACAAAAAACCCTTCGGCAAACCCTTCGGTAAAATTACCATCCACAACCGGATTTCGCCCGATCATCATTTCGTGTAATTTATTGCCTTCATTGCTCAAAACGATGGTAACTGTATCCCCTGCTTTAACGCGAATAACTTCCGGCGAAAAGGTATAATCCTGCATAATAACTTCAATTTCGCCGGACTCGGACGGCGTGGCCGCGCCCAATGAACATCCGGCCAGGACAAAAACGCTGGCAGCCAGTACGGCCCACAAAACCAGTAATCGCTTCATTCTCTGCTCCTCCTCAAACTAGACCAGGTACAACGCGGCGTAAAAGAATACCCAGACGACGTCCACCATGTGCCAGTATTTAGCGGTGGCTTCTACGGACCAATGATTATGCTCGCTGTATTTCCCGGAACGGCCGTTGCGATAAATCAGCAGCATCAGAAAAATACCGCTCAACACGTGCAGCGCGTGCATCCCTGTCATCGAGAAAAAGATCGTGCCAAACACTGTATTTGGCGAAAAATGAGTAAACGCCTGCGACCATTCATACGCCACCCCGCCCAAAAACAAAATACTCAACACAATTGTAATCAACAGATGGCGTAAAAAGGATGACTGGTCTCCATGCCGGATAGCTACCTCCGACCGGAACATCGTCAGACTGCTAACCAGCAGAATACTGGTAATCCCCACACCCAAGGCCTGGTTCAATTCCGGCGGCCGAAACGTGCCTGCCAGATAAAAGCGAGCCGACAACAGCCCCAAAAACAGCATACTTTCCGACAACAAAAACAGCCACAAACCCACCCGGTCTGTCGTCAGCTTGCTGTAATTCCCTTCCGATTGATGATGATGATGCACCGTCGTCGTACTCATTCCGTAGCCTCCTTGTCAGCCAAATTTCCCAATCGCATAAAATACCAGATAATCAAACCAGCCTTTGCCAATACCAGCGGCGTTAAAAACGGGAGCGGATTGGCTATCGTCAACGTCACCGCGATTTCCAGCGCCGACAACACCACCAACGCGGCAAATACCTTCCACCCCGTTCCCCATTCAGATTTTTCGCCCTTCTTATCTTCAGTCGTCATAATTTTTCTCCTCGAAATGTAGGGCGATTTGCCAAATCGCCCTACGATTACTCTTAGTCTGTAGCTGCTGGCGCCGGGAAAATTACGTGCTTGGCGTCAGGTTCGCCATAGCCATAGGGATCACCTACAACCTCCGGCGGCGTGTCGAAATTTTCCAGCGGCGGCGGCGAACTGGTTTGCCATTCCAGCGTATAACCACCCCAGGGATTATCCGCGGCCACTTCGCCTTTTTTCAGGGAAACAGCCATGTTATAAACGAAGAGCAGGAAACCGATTCCCAGGAAAAAGGCGCTCATGCTGGTAAAGAAATTGATATTGCCTAAATCCGGCACGTAATCAGCTATACGCCGGTTCATGCCATTCAGACCCGCCCAAAACATGGGGATAAACGTCAGGTTGAAGCCAATGAACATCCACCAGAACTGAATCTTGCCCTGCCTTTCGTTATACATCCGGCCGGTCATCTTGGGATACCAGTAATAAATTCCAGCAAACAGAGCAAAAATACCGCCGCCAACAATAGTATAATGGAAATGAGCCACCACGAAGAAGGTGTCCTGCAGCTGTATATCTACCGGCACATCGGAAAGGAAGATGCCGGTGATGCCACCGATAAGGAAATTAAAAATAACGGCCAGGGCAAACAACATCGGCGTTTTTAGAATCAATTTCCCGCCCCACATTGTTCCTAATGCTGTCAGGAACACCAGCCCGGTAGGGACAGATATTAATTCCGTCGTAATCATAAAGGGAATACGTAACGGGCTGTCCATACCGCTGGTGAACATATGGTGCGCCCAGACCAATGCGCTTAATACCACGACTCCCATCATGCCAAAGACTGCCCATTTGTAGGCAAATAACGGCTTGCGGGAAAACACGGAAATGATTTCCAGAGCAATACCCAAACCGGGCAAAATCATCACGTAGACGGCCGGATGGGAATAGAACCAGAAAACATTTTGGTACAGCAGCGGGTCGCCCCCGGCAAAAGCGTCGAAAAAGCTGAACCCGGCCACCCGATCCAGCAAGCTCATGATCATGGCTAAGGCAATAAACTGGGTAAAAATCAGAGACAAGATGGCCGTACCCAATGAAGCCCAGACAAAAATGGGCAGCCGGCCCCAATACATGCCTTTGGCTCGCAAAGCAATCACTGTGGTAAGAATGTTGACCGCCCCCAAAATGGAAGAAAAACCGACAGTGAAAAAGGCCAGATTGTAGAAGATAACCCCTTCCCGTGTAGAAGAAGCCAGCGTCGCGTAGCCAGTCCAGCCGGTGTCATAGCCATTGGAAAAAACAGAGGCCAGGAGCAGGATGGCTACCGGCGGTACAAACCAGAAGCTGAGAGCGTTTAGGCGGGGAAAGGCCATATCTTCTGCGCCAATCATAATGGGCAGAATGTAGTTGCCAAATGCGCCCACCGTTGCCGCTACACCAACAAAGACCATGATAGTGCCGTGCAGACTCATCACGTTGTTGTAGGTTGCCCCGCTCATATAGTTGCGTCCCGGCGCCATCAACTCGGCCCGCATGACCATAGCCAGCAGTCCGGCCAGGAGGAACAAGCCCAAAAACGTAACCAGATATTGAATCCCTACGACTTTGTGATCGGTGCAGAAAGTAAAATAGCGGGAGGTACCGGTTGCCTCAAATTTTTTAACAGGCAGATTGAACCATTCCCGCACCCAATATTCCCAGACGCCTACGCCCAGGAGCCAGCCAATGACAAAGGCCAGCCAGCCGGCGACCAAAGAGGCTTCACCGCCCCAAAAGGAGAGGCCAAAAGCCAGCCGCACGATGCCCAGCAGCGCCGCGCCAATGATAAAGGCAATAACGCCGCCTACTAATCCTTGAATAATTGTCCTCATTGTTCTTCCTCCTAAAACCTAACCGTCGGAATCGGAATTCATGTTCATATCATCACTGCCGGAATCCATGTCCATGTCACTATCGCCGGAATCCATGTCCATCCCGGAATCTGTGTCCATGTCCATGTCGCCATCGCCGGAATCCATGCCATCCATGTTGTCGCTCTCCGAATCCATGTTGTCCATACCGTCCATGCTGTCGCTGCTGGAACCCATATCCATACCTTCCATGTCGCCACTCATCGTCATGGCCTTAGCTTCGGCAACCCAGGCTTCAAACTCGTCCGGCTCCATGATACGCACGGCCATTTGCATCCGGGCGTGGCCGGTGCCGCACAGTTCGGCGCACTGCACGCGGACGTTGGAGTCCATTTCAGTGTCCACGATTTCTGTGGGGGTGACGTAAAACGACGTGTCCCTGCCAGGCACGGCATCCATTTTCAACCGGAAGGCGGGAATCCACAGGGAGTGAATGACGTCGGTGGAAGTCAACTCGAATTTAACGCGGGCATCTGCGGGTAAGGCGATTTGGGTGGCGCGTTGGTAGGTCAGGTCGTATTGGGGATAAGAAACGTCCCAATGCCACTGCTCCCCTGTGACCTGAATAACCAGATCGGCGTTGGGGTTAGCTGACAGTTCAGCCATACCTTTCAAACCGGGGTTGATAACCACAAAAATAGCCAGACCGGTGGTAATAGCCAGCCAGCCAGCCGCCAACGGGGTGTTGGTGCGCATTGGCGGCCCGTCGGAGTCCGGATCGCCTTTGCTGCGGTAACGAAGGATACTGAAAAATAAAAAGGTCAGCACCAGGGTGAAGACGGGCATCGCCAAGATGATGAGCAAACGAAAGGCGTCATCCAGGAATACGGCTTCTTCAGCGGCAGCAATGGGGAACATATTGGCGTTGAAGGCCCAATACTCGCCCACGGCCGTAAACACAAACCACAATATAACAGCAATAATCAGGTCTTTTTTCATTCAGGCCCTCCTCTTCCTTATTTATATGGATGCCATCTGCGGGTGAGTATAGGTTGTCTGGGAAAAAGGGGTGTCCTGCTATTGGGTGAATGCGGGGGTGATTTTGTTGTCACCCGGATGGGTGAACGGTTATCGGTTATCGGTAATCGGTTTACTAGATTTGTTTCATAATAAAACATGCTCTAGGATAGAGACATGATATTTCGATATACAAGATTAAAAAAGCACCCAGTAGTTTTCCGTGCAGTCACAGGACTGCGCGTTGGCGAGTTCAATGAATATACAG
>JAJRTP010000293.1 GCA_024278255.1 Chloroflexota bacterium
GTATATGCCGGAAAATGTTATTCGTGTGGAAAAATGGCTGCCTAATTATGAGCCAACAGAGGAAGAATTGCGGCGGTTGATGGCCGAAGAAGGCTTGACGCCTTACCGCTGGTCAAATATGCCCCACGACGTGTATGCCGCTCACACACATCCTTATCATAAGGTGATTTACGTGGTGTCCGGTTCCATTACCTTCGGCTTTCCCGTTGAGGGCGAACCGGTCACGCTGCGGGCTGGCGACCGCCTGGATTTACCCCCGGATGTGCGTCACAATGCGGTGGTGGGGCCGGATGGCGTTGTGTGTCTGGAAGCGCATTTGTAGGACAATTTTGCAAAATTGTCCTATAGTAACGGGAGTATCTCATGGAATACGTCAATTTAGGCCAAACCGGTCTGAAAGTATCGCGGATTTGTTTGGGGATGATGAGTTATGGCACGCCGGAGTGGCGGGATTGGGTGCTGTCGGAGGCGGAGAGCGGCCCGTTTATTAAACGGGCGCTGGAGTTGGGTATTAACTTTTTTGACACGGCCGATATGTACTCCCTGGGTGTCAGCGAAGAGGTGACAGGACGGCTGTTGCGCCAATACGCCCGGCGGGAAGAGGTGGTAGTGGCGACGAAAGTTTTCTTTACCATGAATCCCGATGATCCCAATTCCGGCGGCTTGTCGCGCAAGCATATTATGGACGGTATTGACAATTCGCTGCGCCGCCTGGGAATGGATTACGTGGATTTGTACCAGATTCACCGCTGGGATTACCATACGCCGATTGAGGAGACGATGGAGGCGCTGCATGATGTGGTGAAGGCGGGCAAGGCGCGGTATATTGGCGCGTCCAGTATGTTTGCCTGGCAGTTTGCTAAGGCGCAGTATACGGCCGTTCTCCACAACTGGACGCGCTTCGTTTCCATGCAGAATCATTATAATTTGGTCTACCGCGAAGAGGAACGAGAGATGATCCCCTTCTGCCTGGATCAAGGGGTGGGGCTGCTGCCCTGGAGTCCGTTGGCGCGTGGTTTTTTGGTGGGCGACCGGCGACAGAAGGGAGAAGGGCCGACGAAGCGGGCCAAAAGCGACGAGTATTCGCAGTTGATGTATTACCGGGATGAGGATTTTGCCGTGGTAGATCGGGTGTTGGCGCTGGCCGGGAAGCGGGGTGACACGCCGGCGCAAATTGCCCTGGCCTGGCTGCTGCACCAACCGGGCGTCACGGCTCCCATTGTGGGTGCGACCAAGTTAGACCATCTGGAACAGGCGGTTACGGCCGTATCCCTCACCTTCTCCCCCGAAGAACTGGCTTATCTGGAAGAACCCTACCAACCCCATCCTGTTTTGGGGCATGATTAAATGGTAAATGGGACGACACAATGAGGTTAAAACATGAGTATTGAAGATAGCGATGCGCTGTTTGGACAACTTGAAATTAGTTCACAAGCGTATTTCTGGAGTAACCGCTGGCAGGCAGGCGAGCGGGAAGCGCAAGAGGATATTGATAACGGCCGTATGGTTCGCTCTGACAACATTGACGAGGCTCTGGATTTTCTGGATAATGGCGAGGAAATTCTGCGGTGAAAAACAAAGAATAAGCGTGATGCGTGATTTTCTCCGGTCACGCATCACGCAATCACATATCACGTACTCACAAAATCTACATCCACCTGTTCACTGTCACCGGCCGGCCCTTTCCCTTTGAATTGGCTCATGTACAAGGCATAGTAGAAGCCCTTTTCCGCCATCAACTTGTCGTGCGAGTCTTGTTCCACGATAACCCCGCCATCCACCACCAAAATCTTGGCTGAATCCTGCACCGTGCTTAAGCGGTGGGCGATAACAAAACTGGTTTTGCCCTCCATCAGCCGGGCCAGCCCTTCATTGATCAGCTTCTCTGTGCGCGTGTCCACGTTACTGGTCGCCTCGTCCAGAATCATGATTTTGGGCTGAGCCACCATAGCGCGGGCAATGGTAATCATCTGCCGCTGCCCCTGGCTCAGGTTGGCCCCCCGTTCCGTGAGCATCGTGTCGTACCCTTGCGGCAGATTCATAATGAATTCGTGCGCGTTGGCCTGTTTGGCCGCAGCGATACATTCCTCGTCCGTGGCCCCTTTGCGGGCATATTTCAGGTTGTTCATCACCGTGTCCGAGAAAAGGAACGCCTCTTGCAGCACCACGCCGATTTGTTGGCGCAGGCTGACCTGGGTCAGTTTGCTCAAATCCTGCCCGTCAATCAAAATCTGGCCGCTGTCCACGTCGTAATAGCGGGTGAGGATGTTGATGATGGTGGATTTGCCCGCGCCGGTTGGCCCCACAATGCCGATTTTCTGGCCGGGCAGCGCTTCGAAGGTGTTGTGTTTGAGGATTTTACGGCCGTGTACGTAACTGAAATCCACATCCTTAAACTCGACGTGGCCGCCTTTGAACTCGTAATCGTGGGCGTCCGGCGCGTCTACCACCGTTGGCTCCTCATCCATAATGGCAAAAACGCGACGGCCGCCGGCGATGGCGTTGAGCGAAGTGGCCGTCAGATTAGCAATTTCCGACAGTGGCGAGGCCAGCAGCCCGGCGTACCCGGTAAAGGCAATGACCAATCCCAATTCAATCTCTCCGGCAAAGACCAAAATGCCGCCCACTACCAGAATGACGACGATCATAATCATGGTGATAGATTGGGTGATGGGGAATTGCAGGAGGGAAGTAAAGAAGGCGTGCGTGCCAATATCGAACACATTGCTGGCGTATTGCTCATTGGTTTCCGCAGCCCAATCCTGCCGCCGGTTGCTGATGATCACTTTGTGGCCGGAGAGGGTTTCTTCCTGAAAGCCGCTGATGGCCCCCATTTCTTCCTGCAATTTGGCAAAAGCGGGCGTGGAGACGCGCTCAATGATGCCGGTTAAGAAGAGCATGACTGGGACGATTAGCAGCGCGGCCAATGTCAGCCGCCAATCTATAAGGAACATGACCAGAACAATGAAGACGATCTGGAAGGCAGCGCGGATAATTTGGGCGACGGCCGTTTCATAAAACAGCGACACCATCTCCGTATCATTCGTCACCCGGCTCATCAACTCGCCTATCGGCTGGCGGTCAAAAAAGCTTAAAGAAAGCCGCTGTAAATGCTTGATCAGGTCAACCTGCAAATTGTACAGGCCATACGTGGCTAATTTGGCAAACATCCATTCCGCCACCCCGCTCAACAGGAAGAAAACAACCCCGGCCGAGATGGTAAACAAAGCCCAGCGCTGCAAATCCACCACCGAGCCATTGGGGTCGCTGACTACATTGATGGCCTCACCCGTGAAGAAGGGAATAGTTATCAGGGCCAAAACACTGAACAAGCGAATAACGAGGGCCAGAACAAAACGGCCGCGATCCTTTCTCCCGGTCATATAGCCCAGCAGTCGTTTAACAATCTTGCTTGAATCGTCGCGTTTTTCCACAGGTTCTTTTTCTTCCGGCGTCGTTGCGAGTTTCTTTTCCTGGCTCATGCTACCACCTCCTCACTGCCGGGGATTTTGCCCAGTTGTGATTCGTATATCTCTTGGTACAAGGGGCTGCGTACCAACAACTCCTCATGCGTACCCACGTCTACGATCTCGCCAAATTGCAGCAGCACAATTTTGTCCAGGTCAATGACAGCGCTGATGCGCTGGGCCACGTACAGGATGGTGACGCCAGGCGAAAATTCGGGGATAGCCGCTTGCACCCGGGCTTCGGTCGCCACGTCCAGGGCGCTGGTGCTGTCATCCAGGATGAGGATTTTAGGCTTGGGGGTCAGGGTGCGATTGATGGAGAGGCGCTGCCGTTGGCCGCCGGAGAAGTTGTAACCGCGTCGGGCGACGGGCGCATCCCAGCGTTGGGGCAGGTTGGTTACAAAGCCATAGGAATCGGCTGCTTTGGCTGCCGCCTGCATCACTTCATCATCTACGTCGGGCGCACCGAATTTGAGGTTGAAGCGCACATCTCCCTGGAAGAGAAGCGCCTCTTGCAGGGCAATACCCACAATTTCCCGCAGATTGTCTTGGGGAATGTCGCGCACGTCTATGCCATCTATGGTGATGCGCCCCTCGGTCACGTCGTAAAAGCGGGGGATGAGGTTGACCAGAGCCGTCTTACCAGCGCCGGTGGCTCCCAGGAACCCCACTTTTTCGCCGGGTTCGATGGTCAGGTTGATGTTTTTCAGGGCGGGCGGGTCCAGTTCGCCGTCGGGGCGGGTGAAGGCAAAGGAGACGTTCTCAAAGGCAATGCGGCCTTGTACTTTTTCCGGGTCTAACGGCCGTGTCTCCTCCTTATCCTGCACGATGGGTTCCGCGTCATACACTTCAAAAATACGTTCCGCTGAAGCGTCGCCGCGCAAAATGAAAGGCACCACAATCGCCATCATCGCCAGTGGCGTTATCACCAGCGAAAGATATTGCATAAACATGACCAATTCGCCTACTTGCAAACCGGCGTTGGTTAAAACCTGCTGACCGCCCACCAACACCGCCACGCCAATGGCAATTTGGGCAATGGCTGTGAGGATGGGATTGAGCAAAGCGACCCGGAAGGCGGCGGCAAAAGCGGGTTTGCGCATATCGTCCGCCCGCTTGCTGAATCGTTCAATTTCGTACTCTTCGCGGACAAACGCTTTCACCACGCGGATACCGGCCAAATCTTCCTGCAAGGTATTGTTGAGGGCGCTCAGGCGGGCTTGCCGTTCTTCATAGGCGCGCACGCCCTGAAGAATAAGTATGGCCATTAGGCCCAGAACGGCCACGGTAACCGCAATTAAAATCCACAGCATTGAGGGCACAAAAAGAAAGGTAAGGATGAAGGCTATCAGCACCATAAAAGGCGCGTACAAAGTTAACAACACCATGTA
>JAJRTP010000294.1 GCA_024278255.1 Chloroflexota bacterium
ATGCATGACCTCGACATCCGACCGGTGGCCTGTCAATACAAGGCTAAGCGTTCCATCCCGAACGTCCAGGAAATTCACTGCGTAATCACGGCCGTTGCAAACCAGAAACCGCCCATCCGGACTGAAACAAAAATGAAATTCCAGGCCGGTGCGGACGTCCGGCGCCTGGAAACGGAGAGTTCCCGTGGCCGCATCCCATACCCAAAGCGTGCCATACCCTAACCCATCGCCAGCCGCCAGCAAACGGCCGTCCGGACTGAAAACCAGGGTGCGGACAAAATTCGTATCCACCCGCAGCAGCCGTTGCAGTTGGCCCGTTTCCGTATCCCACAAACGCACGGCATTTTCATCGCCGCTGACGGCCAGGGTTCGGCCGTCCGGACTGAAGGCCAACTGCCGCACAGAACTGCGATGCCCCTGGAAACTGTGCCGCAGTTCGCCGGTATGCGCATCCCACAAAGAAACCGGGCGGTCATAAGAAGCGCTGGCCAGCAGACGGCCGTCTGCGCTGAACGTTACCAAATTCACCGTCCGCAGCGTACCTTGCAGCGCGTGCAGCAAATGCCCGGTCTGGCTCTGCCACAGGTGAATTTGCCGGCCATAACCGCCACTGGCAATCATCGCCCCATCCGGGCTGAAAGCCTCGCCGGACACCCAGTTCGCGCTGCCATGAATCACCCGCGTCGTCCGCCCCTGCCGCACATCCGACAAACGCACCGTCCGGTCGGCGCTGCCACTGACCAGGGTACGGCCGTCGGGATGAAAAGCGACGGACAAAACAAAATTGGCGTGGCCGGTCATAGAACGCCGCTTTTGGCCCGTCTGGACATCCCATAAGTGAATGGCGCGGTCCTCCCCGGCTGCTGCCAACAGCGCGCCATCGGGACTGAACGCCACAGATTGAATCTTTTTACCCCGCTTATTGCCCAAACGGCGGATGAGTTCGCCCGAATCCGGCTGCCACAGGTACACGATCCCGTCATCACCGCCGCAGGCCAACATTTGCCCGTCAGGGCTGATGGCCAGCGTCAAGCCGAGATTCCCGGGATTGGCGATTCGGCGCAAAAGCTGCCCGCCGGCCGCATCCCACATCCTAATCGTCTGATCTTCGCCGCCACTGTACAAAACCTTTCCGTCCGGGCTGAAGAGAACGGCCGTTATCTGATTGGTGTGTCCCGTCAACTGGCGTATTTCCTGCCCCGACGCCACATCCCACAGGCGAATCACATTGTCTTTGCCGCCGCCAGCCAAAAGTCGGCCATCCGGGCTGAAAGCAAGAGAGAGATCGTAGCCGGTAGATCGTTTGATAACGCGATACGGCTGGTATTCGTGTAGTTGCCAGAAGGTGATGGAGCCGTCAAAAGCGGCCGCCGCCAACAACTGACCATCCGGGCTGAAGGTAACTGTAGGAACTATGCCAAACGTATCCCGGAAAACCGCACCGCTTAAATCACTGCCTCTGAAGGAAACACCGTGCAGGGAAACGTCACGCAAATCTGCCTGCCGGATGGCTAAATGGGAAAAATCCCAACCATTCAAATTTGTGCCCAGGGCGTCCAGCAGGTGCAATATATTGACCCCGGCATATCCAGAACGCCAGGCAGGTTCGGCGCGGGCAGTATCCAGCAGATGACGCAAGGCGTCTACGGCGCCATCCGGGCTTAAGCGGCGCGCCAGCCACTGGGTTACCGGTTCCAGCAGCAACCGCTGTTGACTTTCCTGTATGTATTCCTTCGTATGCGCTTTTACCAGGGCGACCCGCTGCAGCCAATTGATCGCGCCCGCTTCTATTTCCCGGCAGACAGACTCGACGAGGCGTTCCGTGGCGTATTCCATAACGACATTCTGCAAGGTGTAATGAGGCGTACTGCCCGCACCGGCACGGCCGTCTGCCACACTGTGTTCCAGCAGAGAACGAAAGTAAAGAGAGCGCAGCGCTTCCAGAAATTGGTGCTTGTGCGGCTGGCGGGCCAGGTTGTCCCAAATGGTCTGGGAAGTGACCGGTTCGCGTTCCACCGCCAGCCAGGTCAGAATTTCGTCTTCCAAAGGGATCAGACGGCCGAATTGCTCATCCAGCACGTCCCGGATGTCGCCGTAGACGGCCGTTTCCGCCAACAACAGCGCCACATCCCCGCCAAACAAGGTCTGGGCCGTGTCCGCCGCCAGTTTCAGCGCCAGGGGGTTGCCGGAATAGCGCTGCACCAGTTCGGCCAGTTGCTCCTCATCCCCGGCCACGCCGCACGCCCGCAACATGCTGCTGCCCGGTTCATCCGGCAAGCCGGACAGCGTGAGGACGCCCATCTGCGCAGACTGTTTGTCCAGGCGAGACAACTTGCCGGGCAGTTCCCGGCTGGTGACCAGCAAACAGCTTTGGTGCTGTCCGCCGCCGATGCGCTGGATAATCTGCTCATATCCCTCATAACCCGGCCGGCAGCGCCCGGCCCTGCCCCCGACTACCATGACGCTTTCATAGTTGTCCAAAACCAGCAAGCAGCGACGCTGGCGCAAATAAACCAGCAGCAGGGCAAGCTGTTCGGGCAGGGTTTGGGGCAGTTCGGCCAATTGCTGGCCTGACAATGCCGCCAGCCAATCGGTTAACACGGCCGTTACCGGCGGCGCGTTGATCAGGGAACGCCAGATAATAAACTCAAAAGGCAGGGACGGCCGTCCGGCAGCGGGGGAGGCCAGCCAGCGGGTCAGTTTGGCCGCCAGCGCCGTTTTGCCCACGCCGCCAATGCCGGTAATGGCGATGAAGTGATGCTGCCCGTCTGTGAGCCATTGCTGCAACTGTTTTGCCTGGGGGTGACGGCCGTAAAAAGAGATTTCTCCCGGAATATCGCCCCAATCTACTTGTGTGGAGATTGGCGGACTTGTCCTGAGTTTGTCGAAGGATTGGCGATTAGAGGTTGAAGATCGCTTAATCTCTAATCCCCCATCTCCAATCTCTTCCCCTGCCTTGATTTGTTCATAAAGCCGGGTTGTCTCCGCCAGCGGGGTCACGCCTAACTCTTCATTTAATAAGCGGCAAAAGGCGGCATATTGAGCCAGCGCTTCGTTCCGCTGCCCCTGCTGTGCCAGCAAGATCATCTTAAACCGCTGTCCCATTTCATTCAGGTTGTCCAAAGCCAGCAAGCGGGACACATAATCCAGACTGGCGCTGTAATCCGGCAGTTCGGCATACCAGGCGGCCAAGGTTTGCAGTGCCGCTATTTGCGCCTGCCGCAACTGCTCTCGCGTTACTGTCAACCAATCTTCATACAAGTCAGTTCCCGGCACATGAAAGCTGTCCAGAAAGTCGCCGGTGTAGAGGGTGACGGCCTCTGCCAAAAGGCCAATGTCTGCCTGATTGCGCCGGTACTGTTCCAGCCGCCCGCTGAACTGCTCCACGTCCAGATAGTAAGCAGAATCCCGCTGGAAAGTGACCGTCTGCCGGGTAATTTCCAGATTGTCTCCCACCAGTTTGCGCAGATTAGAGAGGATATTGCGAAAATTTTTGGCGGCCCTGGTTTCTGACGCTTCCGGCCAAAGCAGGGTTGCCAGGGTTTGACGGCCGTGAACCCCCGGTTTCATCGCCAGGTAAAAAAGTAAGGCGCGACTCTTGACGGATATAAATCCCTCAAGGGGCTGCTCATCGTGGAACACCTGAGGCGTACCGAATAGTTTAAGCGTTAACGTCATTTTACTTTGCGCCATCCAACCACAACTTTTTCGGCCGTTTTACCGGGTTCATTCCCAAACGTTCTGTGGACGATCTCTGGACGAACGGCCGTTATTATCATATCCGATACTTAAAAAATGGTAAACAAAGCGACTTAGTAAGCGGCCAACAATAAATTATTTGATCAAAAGGCCGCTTACTCGAAGCCCGTTCGCCAATTCCGCTAACTTATTTGCGAACGGGCACTTAGCGCACAACAACCTCCAGGTATTGCTTAATCCAATACGCAATACGCAACAATTTCTAAAAAGTCGGAAAGGCTGAATCTTGAAAAACCATGTCCTGGTAATCAACGAGCAAACAGTAGAGCGAAAAGGATTGAGCTATTTGCTGAACGCAATGCCGGCCATTGTTGTGGTGGGCGAAGCGGCCAGCGGGACAGAAGCGGTGCTAATGGCCCGCACGTCCCGCCCGGACGTTATCCTCATAGACCAGAAAACATTCCAGAAGGACGGCCCCGGCCCTTTGTGGCGCATCTGGCGGGAAAATCCGGGCATCGCCATTTTGGTGCTGTACCGGTTAGACAGCAATATGCAAAAAACATTGGATTTTGAATCGGGGAAGTTGCGCTTTATCCATGCGGACAGCCCGTCCGAAGAATTAATGCGGGTTATCCGGCAGGTAAGCCCAATTACCAGAGACGATACGTAAAGGAACTGTTTGATGAAGAAAGCAACCATCATCCTTTCCCACGACGGCGGCGGCGGTCGCGGCCAAACAGTGGCCGCTTACCAGACAGTCTTGCCCCAACTGGCGGATCAGGAGTACGTTTTTCGCACCATTTTTTTACCGTGATTAGAGATTGGCGATTGGGTTAATCTGCAATCTCCAAGCCCAACAATTTTTCGAGGTATTTTTATGTATTCAACTTACCAACACGCATATCCTAAATACGGTCTCGCCACGGTGATACTCGCCTTGCTTTTCATTGGCGTACCGGCCCTCTTGACCACGCTTGATCCAGGCGGCGGCGAGGATTTAACGCTGGCTACCGCGGTTCTAGATAGCAATGAGAACAACGTTACCTTGACCGTTCCCGCCGGCTGGGAAAGAACAGATTTGCCGGGGATTATTGTTCTGCGGAAAGGGACGGTGGCTATTGAGGTCCAGACCCGGCCCTGGAGCGGTACGCCGGCCGAACTGTATAAAGACCACACCCAACAACTGGAGCAGGTTGTAAAGCTCGTTTCCGCTGAAGACCCTGTGCCTACAGACCCGATTGCCGGAATGGCGGCCGTTACCGGCATGATCCACACAATTGTTGATGGCCAGGATAACAGCGCCATCACCACCGTCGCTTCCGACGGCACAACCGGCCTGGTGACAGATATCAGCGGGCCGCTGCTGGACGTTCAATCCCACAAAGACGTATATCAACAGGTTCTTACCACTATCACCTTTTCAGAAACGGAGGCGGGACAATGAACCATCATCACACATCACCGGCGTCTGAAGTTTTGCACCGGGGGCGCGGCATTATCCAGCCGCACCGCCCCGCCTTCTGGCTTTTTGCCGTTCTTTTTGCGGCCGGCGTTGTTATGGGCATCCTCGGCCTCGGCTCGGCGCTGGAAAATATCTCTTTGCAGGTAGGATTGGCGTTTGTGGGCACATTTGCCTTTGCCGCGCTCGTCCTGTGGCTTATCTGGCAGCTAACCGATCTTGATCCCAAACCAGCCAGCGTCCTCGCTGCGGCATTTCTCGGCGGCGGGCTTATTATCACATCTATCACACAGACCTCTTCAGGCGCCCTGAAAAATATATTCGACCTGCTCATCTCTAATTACCAGGTCAGCAATGCCCTGGGCGCGGCAACGGGGGAAGAGTATTTTAAGGCGCTGTTGGTGGTGCTGCTCTTCCTCGTTGTGCCTTGGTGGTGGCGACGGCCGTTAGACGGCATCGTGTTCGGCGCGCTCGTCGGTCTGGGTTTTCAAATTTACGAGGACATTGTCTACGTTTCCGGCGCGGCCAGCGTCAATACCGGCGCATTAGGCACGTTTACCATCTTTCTGGATCGCATTATTCTGGCCGGTTTCTTCAGCCACGCCGTGTACACCGCGTTTTTCGGGATGGGGTTTGGGTATATGGTAACGGCCGTGTCCGCCTCCAAAGCCAAACGGGTCGGGGCGCTCATTGCCGGTTCTGCTCTGGCTTGGGGGGCGCACGCATTCTGGGATTATCCAATCCTGGGCGATC
>JAJRTP010000295.1 GCA_024278255.1 Chloroflexota bacterium
ATGTGACCGAAACATTAAAATGGTTACCGAAAAAGCCAGAGCCAATTTTAATGGCTCGCATTTTTGAACGGGTTTCACGGTTAGGGAGGATTCATTGTCCTCTTCCTGACCCTAATCCTTCGTAATTTGGCGAAGGTATTGGGCAAAAGCAGCTAATTCCTCTGGCAGTCCGAGCCGCGTCACCGTTTCCCCAAACCCCGCTTCCGCATACGCATAAGGCGGCACGATTTCAATGTGCGGTTCCCGGTATAGTTTGCGATCAGCATCCAAGAGCGCCTGTCGTTCGGCCGCCAACGCTTCATGACGCAAGGCAAAACGGCTGTTAATGTACATAAAATAATGCCGCTTCAATTCTTCAAATAGGCTGTAGGGGTCTCTCATTCTTTCTCCTCCTGATGCAATTTTTGCAGCAAATGCGTGGCTAAACTGGCAGGCACGTCTGTATACACGTGCTGGTAAGTTTGGGCATCAAATTGGGGCAAAAAGCCGGAACATAACACGGCCGCACGACCGAACAATGGCGGCAAAATAGCGCTGGCCGGGCCTCGTAGCGTTTTGGTCTTCGGATCATATGTAAAAACGACGCGCTTTTTATATTGCAGCCAGACAAAAATGCCAATGTAGGGTGGCATCTTTGCACTTGTTTCAGGCAGCTTCAACCTGTATTCACGGCGATAATGTGTATAACGATAAAAGCCGGGCTGCCTGTCTTCCTCTACCTCAATCCAGCGTAGTTGCTCCGCGTCGTACCGTTCCGTTTTGTAGCCGCGCGGGGCAGGTTCGTAAGGACATAAAGCGCGATATGCCTCAATATCCGGCAAAATCTCTGCCAAACGTTCGGCCGCATCAGGCTGGCTTTTCAGACCGGCTTGCTGCGCTAACTGTTCCCCCACGCTGTTTGATGGCACATTGACCAGAATGGCATCCGGCCCTTCTGCCTGGGGGATCTGCGAGAGTTTGCAATCAAGTTCTATGCAAACCTGGGCTAACTTTTCCAATAATTGCTGCGAACGGCCGCCGCACAGTGTCCCCGTCAATTGGTCATCCTGCGACAACCAGGCAATAGTCGGTTCGCATACAGCCCAGCGCAAATCTCCTTCAAAAGCAAATTCAACATGCCCTAACATGCTCAACTGGCGGGCTTTGACGGTACGGTACAGCTCTTCATCATCAGCAGCCAGATATTCCAACCCCTGACGGAAACGCGACCAGTTGCCATGTCCCAATTCGCTGAGATACATCAAAAGCAGGTTGTCGTTCATGTGTCGTCCCGCGCTATCTGACAGTATTGCAACCATCGAGCATGATGACGCTTGCTCAATTTGCGCTTTAAGTTACGTTTTCGCGCCCACTTGCGCCACTCGTCGGCCAACTCGGCACAACTGACTGTTGGCACAGCCTCCTTTGGCCGTCCGATAGGGCGTAATATGAAATTCCCTCGATGTGAAACCCGAATCACCCACTGTGGATCGAAAGGAACGATTTGTTTATATCCCTGAAGATAGTTGTCGGCTTTCCATTCTGGCAGGTAAGTGGGCAGTTGAGGCTTGAGCAGTTCGCCAATATGCCTGCCCAGGATGATGTAATCCCGCGCGCCATATGGCAAAATAAGCAGGTGTTGGCGTGGCGGTGGGAGATCGGCGGGGGAATGGATGATGTGCGTCCCGGCAATGTAGAGTTGCCCTGAAGGAATTTTTTCGATAGAAGGGATGGCTTCGGCCGTTAGAGATAGCGGTTGAAATTGGGTTACGTCCACACGCCGGAAGGGGTACCCCCACAATTTCATGCGATGTTGACCGAGTAAATTGTTGCCGGAACGGCTGATGGCGAGGGTGCGCTGCTGGGAACCGACTCGAATGGTATGCGTTCCTTCGGTTAAATTGAGGTGTTGTAGGTTGACGATGACGCTGCCGGAAACGGCCGTTGCAATCTCCACATCATCCAAATAAACCGGAACTTCCTGCTCCGCTGAAACAACTGCTTCCGGCTCGCCCCCTTGCAGCCAAACGCCCTGTTTTAGCTTTAATCCGCCCGATAAACGGATGCCCACCCGATGAACGGGAACGAGACAATCCAGTTCTTCCTGATCGCTTTGTGCGTATCGGGTAATCCGCACATTGCTGAAACAAACCCAATCGGCGTAAATTGGGTCTCGGCTGCCAATTATGCGCCAACCGCTTTCAGCGTATTGTTGCAAATATACCTCAACCCGGCTTTTGATCGCTCTGTGGCACAGCAACAAATGTCGCTCGCCCAAACTGACACGATTGCAGGTTATCCAGCCCCCCAAATCGGATGTGACGTCGCTGCGTAGAGGCACAATTCGCCTGGCGCCCAGATAGACACGGTAGCCGTCCCGCTGCAAATCAATGGCGTTTCCCGACAACCATTGTTGGACAAATCGTTTATTCAGAGGCTCGAACCAATCGGGATCATCAGAACGGCGCAATTGAACTGTGCCGTACTGGCCCTCGGGGAAATCTGGCGGTGCTTTGGGGTGGAAGGCCAGTTCAAAACTGCGACCGGTGCGATTGAGTTGAATGATGATTTCGGCCGTGCGCCCCCCTCTGCGTGTGGTTGTGCTGCCGTCCCACGTCTGGTAATGCGCTAGCGCGATAGCTGCAATTTGCTCGATGTGCTGTTGCCGTCTCCGTTCAAACACATGACGTATCTGGCCGGAGAAGGAGCAGGTTGTCCGGGCAACCCAAATCTGTAGCTGTTGTTGCAGATAGTTGGCGTCTACATCTTCTTCGCCCGGTTCCAAGCCGCACCAGCGGAAAAAGTCAGGGAGTTCCTCGACGTCTGTGCGGCGCATGATGGCCTGGGAGATGGGGTAGCCTACGTGACGGCCGTACAATTCGTTGTTGGCGGTCGGCAGGCCAAATTCTCCCTGCAAATCGTCTCGCAGCCATTGATTCAGCCGTTCCCAAACGCGATCAATTTCCTCAAATCCTTTCGGTCGCCCCCGCCCCGATTTTCCCAACAACTTGTTCAAACGCACGTAGTAGTTGCTGCCGGTGACGTTGAGGGTGTCGTCGGCCGTCATGTCTACAGCCGCCAAGACGCAGAATCCCAAAAAAGCGACAAATGGTGGCGGCGTTCCGGGGCTGCTTTTCAGTTGCGTTTCCCACACTCGCCATTGCAAGAATTTGAAGAAGGGCTGTGATTTGTTGTCGTGGAAACGTATCCAGGAGAGGACTGCCTGAGTCAATTACCACCACCAAAGGTGGTGGCTTGTAGCGTTGCACCTAGAAGGTGCGACCTCACCGCTACTAATCGAACAACTTACCTTGGATGGCTTCGAGTTGCTTTTCCTGCTTCTCTTGCCACTTTACATACTGGCGAA
>JAJRTP010000296.1 GCA_024278255.1 Chloroflexota bacterium
CCCGATGTATTTCAAACGGTTGCTATGCGTACGATAAGATGTCCTGGCAACTTTGCCATGATATACATTTACAAAGGCAATAGTGAACAATTAAATGCTGAGGCTGAAGATATTATTGACAGCATTGAATTAATCTGTTCCACGAAGCCATAGGTTATCGCAGTTTTTTGCTTTGCCGCTTGCCAGGCTGATGGAAATGTGGATAACTCCGAGCTACCCAGTTACCCTCAATTCCACACCGTTCTTTCTTTTGGCATTGCCCAAAAGAAAGAACCAAAGAAAAGGCCAGGCTCCCCGTCCCAAGTCTTTTTCAAGGCAGCGGCATTACGGGTGACAGCGCTGCCTGTTCGTTAACAATCGCATCAGATAGTGAATACTCTTCTGCCAGCGCGGCCAGGCCCTGCTGCAGTTCGGTCAGGGCAGCCCGCTGGTTTTCGGTCAGCGGTTCCGTTTCCAAAGCAGCGGCCAGCGTCAGCAAGCGGGCGGTATCTCCGTTTCTGTTTGGGCTACGGCCGTTGGGTTCGGGCAGGGGTTCGGGCGGCAGGTTCAGGCGGGGTTCCAGCCGCTTTTCTATCAGCGCCATGGCCGCGTAATAATCTTGCGCCACCGTCTGGTCATGCACCCGGGCGTACACCATGGTGGAGTTCAAGCGCCGGTGGCCCAGCAGCGCCTGGATGGCAGTGATGCGGCAGCCGGCATTGACTAATTGGGTGGCAAAGGTGTGGCGCAGCATGTGGGGCGTGACTTTCACGCCGGTACGTTTGCCGGCGGCCTTGATACGGCCGTATATCAAATCTTTGCTCAACGGTTTGTACCGGTAGAGAAAAACGTGATCTGTTCGGCCCGGCCCCCGCACCGCCAGATATGCTTTGAGCGACTTGGCGGCGGCGTCCGTCAGGTAAACGGCGCGGTCTTTAACGCCCTTGCCCCGGCGCACAATGAGATGGCGTTCCCTCAGACGCAGGTCTGCCAGGAGAAAATCCTCCACCTCGCCCCGGCGCAAACCGGCCTGCCAGAGCAGATAAAAGACGGCCCGGTCCAGGCAGGCGTCCCGGATTTGCGCCGGTGTTCGCGCCGACCGCGCCCGGTTTTCCAGGTCGTCGCGCAGTTTGCCGACCTGTTCGTCGGTGAGGAAGCGGGGCAGACTGTCCGGCTCCTTGAGTCCCGGCAGGGATAATAACGCCTGGGGGACAGAGAAGCCGCGCTCCTGCAAAAAACGAAGCGTGGCCTGAAAGGAACGTAAATCCTGGTTAACGCTCTTGACTGCGTAGCCGGCGGCCGGCATTTCGTCAATGTAAGCGTACAGATGCCGTCGTTTGATGTCTGTCAATTCGGCCGCATCCACGTGGGCGTACAACCAGCGCCACAACCGGGTGTATTTATGCCAAAACTGGTAAGTAGATATGGCCCGGCGGGAGGGCCGCCAATTGGCCTGGCGTAAATGGAGGAATTGCTCTAATTGAACCAGCAGCCAGTCCGGCAGCCCGGTTTGATACCGTTCGGCATGGCCGTAAACTGGTTCCGGCTCCATTTCTGCCAAGCCCCGTTCCTGCCGCAAAAAGCGGCGAAACCAATTCAGGGAATGGCGGAAGTTTTTCTGACCGGCCTCCCGGATTTTCTTGGCTTTGACGTAGGTCATGGCTCGTTCCAGGTCTGAGTCCAGGTTGATTTGAGGATGCGGCTTGAGATTTAACCCCAGGATATGGCCGGCCATGGGAATGCGGTGATGGTTGATGACGGAAGTGGCGGCTCCCAATTCTACCAGCCAGGCGCGGTAACGCTCCAGCAAGGTTACGTTTTCCGGCGGCCAGGCCGTGGTGGGTTGGGGTTCAGGCGTTCCGGCAGGCACAGGGGCAAATTTGCGGCCGCGGCGCAGCCCCCGATCATATTGTTTGGCGGCCGTCGTGGCGAAGGTTATTTCGTTCATCGCCACGACTCCATTTGCTGAACGGCCGTATAGAAATCCCGTTTGACCTTGGGGTCATTGGCAGCGACGTAAGTTTGGGTTGTAGACAACCAGGCATGCCCCAATAATTTTTGTATGGTCGTGACGGGTACGTCAGCGATAACGAGGTCGTTGGCGAAACTGTGGCGCAGTTGATGAGCAGTCAGGTGAATGTCCGCCGTCTGGCGATACTTTTCCAGCCGTTTCTGAATGCCAATGGTCGCCAAGCCCTCATGCCGGTAATTAAGGAAAACGGCCTCGCTGTCAGAAGAAGGCCGCTTGTCAACAACGGCCTATTCTACCTGCACAGCGACCATCCCCGCCTACGCGAGGACAGGCTCTGGGCAGCGCCAGTGCCATGAGCGACAGCGGCGGCAGCCTTGTGCCCGGCAGCGAAGCCCGCTACACTCCCTTTGGCGACTGGCGCACGGAACCTACGGCCGGATTAACTGACCGGGGTTATACTGGACATAAATCCAACAATCTTGGCGGCGGCGCAGATGACCTGGGGCTGATTTATATGAATGCGCGGTATTATGGACGTTATCTTAACCGCTTCATCTCAGCGGATACCATTGTGCCTGATCCGGCCGACCCACAGCAATTCAATCGCTACACCCATTCGCTAAACAATCCTGTCAATTTCACCGACCCAACTGGGCACTGTGCTGAAGGACAATGGGGGGATGATTATGAAGATGCAAGTTGCCTTGAAATTGCCCAATATGTTGCGCACAAGTACGGCTACGACTTCAATAAGCTTACAAAATATGATTGGTCTCTCGCCTCAACAGGCATGTATAGTCCTAGGGATGATGGTTTTATTGAACATGGAGGGCGTGGGTCGTGTACCTTAACACTGCGGATAAATCAAAAAAGCCAAAATGGACATAACGAAGGTGGATTGACCCTTATTTGGCCTGGAAAACCCCCCGAAAAAAGGGGTTGTCCAGCTAAAAAGAAAGGGGTTGCCCCGGTTGCCTGCACCCCAGGCAATCGTTAACATCCGCCAAATCTGGCGGTTAGGCAGCAACCGCAACTGGTTGTTGCCAGGGTGGGGGACGAAACAAGAGCAATTCCTCCAACTGATAAACTTGGTTGGC
>JAJRTP010000297.1 GCA_024278255.1 Chloroflexota bacterium
CGCTGCCTCGCCGCCGCCGCGAATCATTGCCAGCGGCGTAGCCATCCCCAAAGCGCAGGGGTAACCCATCACCAATACCGCCAGCGCCGCAAAAATGGCTCGCGTCCAGTTCGGCTCGCCCGTCACCAGCCAGGCCCCTACCGTCCAGAGCAGAATTGCCAGCCCGCCAAACAGGAGGACACCAGGAACAAACCATTGCAAAACGCGGTCTACCAAGGCCAGCAAACCCGGCTTCATGGCCCGCGCCTCTTCAATCTGGCGGGCCACTTGGGCCAGGAAGGAATCTGCGCCAATTTTGCGCACTTCGACGACCAACGTCCCGTTTTGGTTCAGGCTGCCGCCGATCACTTCATCCCCGGCCGTTTTTTCAATGGGGATCGGTTCGCCGGTGACCAGACTCTCGTCAACAGCGGACTGGCCGGAAAGGATACGGCCGTCCACTGGAATCGCCGCACCGGGCCGGATGCGTACCTGGTCGCCCGGCTGAATCTGCTCAATAGGCGCCTCCACCGTCTCCCCGTCCGGTAAAATCAGGTGCGCCGTAGCCGGCTGCAAAGCCAGCAACTGCCGCACCGACTCCGACGCGCGGGTGCGCACCAACAGCGACGCCCAGCCGGAGAGTAAATGGTAGGTAGTAATGAAGGTAGCCACGGCAAAAAAATCGGCTGCGGGAAAGGCGTCGTTGTAGAGACCGATAAAGCCGCCAATCAACCCGGCAAACGCGCCAAATTCCAGCAAGACGTGCTGGTTGAGAATGCCGCGCCGCAGCGATTGCACCGCCATAACCAAAATATGCCAGCCCGCGCCAAAGACCGTCAGCAAAGCCAGGCTGATCATCAAAGGCCGAAACCAGGGCTGCTTGTAGCCTAACCAACTGGCAAACATCATCAGCACGGTCAGCAGGGTGAATGTTCCGGCGACGATCAGCCGGTTGCGCGCCTCGCGCAGTTCTGCCTGCTGTTCTTCGTAAGCCCGCACCTTGTCGGTATCGCGCACGCTGTACCCAATCTGGCGCAGCGTATCGCGCAGTTCGGTGGGGGTGCGTTTGGCCGGGTCATACTCGATGAGGGCTTCTTCATGGGCCAGACTGACGTGTACGGCCGTGACCCCATCCATCCGCCCCAACGCCTTCTCAATCGTCATCGTGCAAAAAGAGCAGGCCATCCCGCCAATCTTCACTTGTAATTTGTCATTCGTCTGTGTCATCATCACACTCTTTGTAGGGCAATTTTGAAAATTGCCCAACTCCCTAAAACAAAAATCTCAGGCCATAACCTCGACCTGAGATAAAGTATACTGTTTCCAGCAACTGGGAAGTCAAGCGATTTCCGCTCTGATGGCTCGATTTTCAATCAAATGGCAGACACATTCTTTGTCCACAATCACATCCAGCGAAATAGTTACTGCCTGCCGCTGCACATCTTCCAATTCCTCGCGCAACTGGTTCAGGGCAGCAATTTTGGCGTCAATCACAGCCAACTGCTTCTGCACCAAATCCGTCACATAGAGACAGGGCGCTTCTCCACCCTCACGCAAGGCCAAAATTTCCCCGATGTCGTCCAGCGAAAAATCAAGTTCGCGGGCGCGCAGAATGAAAGCGATGCGGTCAATATCCGCCTGCCCGTACACGCGGTAGCCGCTTTCCGTGCGCTGCGCCGGAGGAATCAGGCCGATTTCTTCGTAATAGCGAATAGTTTTGGGATTGATACCCAGTTCGCGGGCCACAGGCCCAATTTGTTTGAGTTTTGTCATATTTATGGTGGAGATTGGTTCAATCTTGAAGACTGAACCAATCTAATCATACCGGTTCCACCTCATACCCTATCCAATCCAGTTCCGCTTTGACTTTATCCAGATCGGTTTCCTCTCCGGTCAGAACCAGTTCAATCAACTGCGTCTTGTGATCTGCCTTAATGACGTTGACGCCGGGCAGTTGGGACAGGGTGAAGGTGACGGTGCGTTCGCAGCCGCCGCAGTGCATTGTCTGCGGGCCAATAACTTTTAGCGTGGTTTTTGTGGTCATGCGTTGTCTCCTTAAGCTAAATCTGAGTGGTCAGTTTATACGTATTCACCATTATAGACGTTCCAGTAGCTGGAATATCAAGCGGTTACTCAGATTTCGTTAAGGTTCAGCTTGTAGGGTGATTTTGAAAATCGCCCCACGAACTTAGGGTAAACGGCCGTTAATGCTATAATCCCCCATGCTCACCTTATACAGTTGGAACGTCAATGGCCTGCGTGCCGCCGCCAAAAAAGGATTCCTCGACTGGCTCCACACCGCCCAGCCGGACATCCTCGGCCTGCAAGAAACCAAATGCTCACCAGATCAACTAGACAAAGCCTTGCGCCAGCCGGAAGGCTACCATACTTATTGGGGCGTCTCCGAACGGCCGGGCTACAGTGGCGCAGCCCTCTACACCCGGCAAAAGCCCAACCACGTGCAAATCGGTCTGGGCATCCCCGAATATGATCGGGAAGGGCGCACCATCGTCGCCGAATACGATAAATTCGTCCTCATTGTGGCCTACTTCCCCAATGGTGGCCGGGATTTAAGCCGCGTTCCCTTCAAGATGGCCTACTGCGCCGACTTCTTCGACTACTGCAACCAACTACGCCAGCAGGGCAAGCACGTCATCTTTTGCGGCGACGTGAACACTGCCCACCAGGCAATTGATTTGGCCCGCCCCAAACAAAACCAAAAGCACACCGGCTTCCTGCCGGAAGAACGCGCCTGGATCGATCAGGTCATCGCCGCCGGTTACGTAGACACCTTCCGCGCCCTGCCCCCGGAGCAAACGGACGCCTATAGCTGGTGGACGTACATCTCCAATGCTCGCAGCCGCAACGTAGGCGGGCGGCTGCATTAGTTCTTTGTCAGCGAAGAGCTAATGCCTCACGTCGTGGCCGCCGACAGTCATACCGAGGTATATGGTTCCGACCATTGTCCAGTCAGTCTGACGCTGGACTTTTAAGCAGTAGTGCCAGGCACGGGGTATCAAACTTCTATATGACCAGGATCGTTAACCCCGTGCCTGGCACTCGCTAAACCGGGAAATGTGATGAACGAACAAGAAGCAAAACAACGCATCATCGAATTAACCAAACAACTCAACAAATACGACTACTATTACTATGTCCTGGACAACCCCCTTATCGCCGACGCCCAGTATGACGCCCTGCGCCGGGAATTGATCGCTTTAGAAAAACAGTACCCGCAGTTTGTCCAGCCGGATTCGCCCAATCACCGCGTGGGGGCGCCGCAAGAAGGCAGCGATGCTTTCCCTCCTGTTCATTACGAAATCCCCATGCTCAGCATCAGCGACGCCTGGAGTGATGCGGAGATTCGAGCATTTGACCAGCGGGTGAAGGCGCAGTTGAGGGTAACGGCCGTAACCTACATGGGCGAACCGAAATATGACGGCCTCTCCTGCAATCTGCGCTATGAAAACGGCTTGCTGACGCGCGGCTCCACGCGGGGCGACGGCCGTACCGGAGAAGACGTCACCCCCAACGTGCGCACCATCCGCGCCATCCCCCTGCGCCTGCATGGTGATGCCCCCGCCCTGGTCGAGGTGCGCGGCGAAGTCATCATGCCCAAAGCCGCCTTCAAACGACTAAACAAAGCCCAGGCCGCCGCCGGCCTGCCCCTCTTTGCCAATCCGCGTAACGCCGGAGCCGGTTCCCTGCGCCAGCTTGATCCCGCCG